>JAJXXI010000484.1 GCA_021781185.1 bacterium | reverse complement strand
ATCGTCGCGGTGTTCCATCCGTTGGCGGGTTATGAATCGCTCTACATCAACGGCACCCTTGCGGCCACGACCACAATCCTCAACACGCTGATGGATCCGGTGGCGGCTGAAGGAGCCACGTTCACGAACAAAAGCATTCTGGCCTACACCTTGGGAGCGGATCCGCTCAACTACATCGGCCAGTCGCTGTATTTGGCCGATCCAGGCCTGCTGGCCAACTTTGACGAGTTCCGCATTTACAGCACACCGCTCACGGCGGCCCAAATCAAGGCGGACTACGCCTTGGGACCGAACCAGGTCATGGGCACCAACACGAATGTGAGCCTGGCGGCCACCACATCGGCTTCCACGCTGACAATCAAGTGGCCGACCTCGTCGGCACTCGTCACCCTGCTGTCCTCGCCGACCCTCGGACCCAGCGCGGTCTGGAGGCCGGTTAGCGGCACGCTGACCGTGGTGGGCGGCAATTATGAAATGACCATCCCGACCTCCAGCGGCGCGCAGTATTTCCGCCTGCAGGAATAACGGATGACGGTTCTCAACGGGCGGAGATGTCTTCGGGCATCTCCGTCTTTTGTTCCTACGGTGAGTCAACCTTGTGACGCGACTGATGCAACGCTCTGCCCAGCCAGCGCAAAATTCCGGGAAAACAAACTACCAGGAAAATTTCCCGCCAACCGCCCGGCCGCATAATGCCAAATAGAATCAACGGAATAAAAAACAGTTCGCCGTGCCTCGCGTGGATTATCCTGGTTTTGGGTTTGATTCAAGTCGCTGGTGCCACTGATTATCAATGGAGCGGGTCGGCGGGCAATGGCCTCTGGGCCGCAGCGGCCAACTGGAACAACGGCGTGCCGCCAGCGCTGGCCAACGGGGTCCATCTTGATCCCAGCAACAACAGCCCGGCCATGACCATCGCTGCCGGCGAAACGGAATGGCCGGGTTACGCCCACGCCACCAATGGCGACCACAGCGCCAATGGCACTTATGGCATGATTTACGGTCCCGAATGGGGGGCCAATCTCAACATTTACGGCACCTTGCATTACGATTGGTATCTCGCTCCGGTGCAGTCGGACCCGTCGCACCCAAGCGTGATCAATGTTTACAGCGGTGGTTTCCTCTCCGGCGAAGGCATTGGCCTGGGGGACAACTGGTGGTGGTCCGGCGGTCCGTATGTGGTGATGAACCTGTATGGCAATGCGATGGTGGGCATCAACTGGTTGTATTGGGGCGGCGCCCTGAATCTTTATGATACTTCGGTCATGAGCATCACCAACGGTTTAACAGTGCAAACCGCCGGGGCGGTGTCTGACGCCACGCGTTCCCTCAATCTGGCCGGTGGCACGCTGGTGCTGCCGGGTTCGTTTACAGCCACGGTAAATGACTGGATTGCGCGCGGCATCCTGCTGGCTTACGGCCAGACGAACGCCCCGTCCCAGATCATCATCAGCGAAACCAACTCCACTTATCCGGGGCGGACGGTGGTCAGCGCGCTCCCCGTCAACATCCCGCCTTCCATCGAATATCCGGTTTACGGCGATGACCTGGCGCACGATCCGTCCACGATGATCAAGCAGGGCACGAATTATTTCGTCTATGAGGACGGCCAGGGTATCAGCGGCCAGACCAGTTCCGACATGCGAAACTGGACGCCAGTCTCCGCGGTGTTTCCCGGCAATCCACCGGCGTGGACAACGAACAACATTCCGGGGTTCGCGGGATACTTTTGGGCACCGGACATCGCGTATTTCAACGGCCGCTACAATCTCTACTACGCATGTTCGTCGTGGGGCACGATCAATTCCGCCATCGGCCTCGTGACGACGCCGTCGTTGACCACACCGACATGGACGGATCAGGGCAAAGTCATCGAGTCCAATTATCCGAGCACCCCCAACACCGATCTGACGGCTTACAACTGCATTGACCCGAGCATCATGGTGGACACGAACGGCTCCGTGTGGATGTCCTTCGGTTCGTATTCCGACGGGATACTCATCATGCAGCTTGATCCAACCACCGGAAAACGCATTTCTCCCAATTCGCCGATTTACCGGGTCTCCAACAATGGCCCGTTGTTTTTCAGCAACACCGAGGAAGGCTCGTGTCTTTACCAGCACGACGGCTACTACTATTTGTTTGTCAACTTTGGCGGCTGTTGCGCCGGCATCAGCAGCACCTACAACATTCGCGTGGGCCGCAGCCCGAATGTGACCGGGCCCTATTTTGACCAGAGCGGAATCAACATGACCAATGGCGGCGGCACGATGGTGCTGGAAAGCAACGCCCGCTACATTGGCCCCGGCCACGCCGCGATCATGAATGACAACGGCACCAACTGGTTCACCTATCACTATTACGACGGCAACAATCATGGCACCGCCACGCTGGGCGTCATGCGGCTTTATTGGAACCCGGACGGCTGGCCGGCTTTGACCAACGATTGGAGCGCGTTCTATCCGTTCAACCACGACGCCCACGAGCATTTGGGACTTTATAACGGTTCAATGAAAGGCGGCGCCGCCATCACCAATGATCCGGGCCGGGGCAATGTTTTAAACCTCAATGGCAACGGCCAGTATGTGCTGCTGCCCGACCCGGTGGCCAACTACAGCACGATTGCGGCGTGGGTGAAATGGAACGGCGGCGCGGCCTGGCAGCGTGTTTTTGATTTTGGCGCCGACACCACGAATTACCTTTTCCTGACCCCGCTGAGCGACAATGGCACCATGCGCTTTGCCATCACCACCAACGGCAATGGCGCGGAACTGCAAATCAACGCCCCGTTTGTTTTGCCGACCAACTCCTGGTGTCATGTCGCGGTCACCCTGGATGGTGCGGTGGGGGTGCTATATATAGACGGAAATCCTGTGGCCACCAATGCCGACCTGACCACCCGGCCTTGGCAGATGCTCGCCCGCAACAATTATATCGGCCGAAGCCAGTGGCCGGGTGATCCCTATTTTAACGGCGAAATCAGTTCGTTCCGCATATTCGGCCGGGCTTTAAGCCGCCAGGACATTCAAAATCTGGCGTATGCGCCTCCAGCCCTGGCCCACCGCTACAGTTTCTCCGGTGACGTCCGGGATGGCATCGGCATGTCGCATGGCACGCTCTGTGGTGACGCCAGCATCATAAACAATGCGTTGCACCTCCCCGGCACATCCGGCAGCTTCGTGAATCTGCCCGGCGGCCTCATCTCAAGCTCAACAGCGGTGACGATT
>JAJXXI010000659.1 GCA_021781185.1 bacterium | reverse complement strand
TTGCCAACCGGTGTTCCTGGGCAAAAGCCCTGACCCGGCGATGTTCCGATCCCCCGCCCACAAAACAAAAGGAAATCTCCGGATGACTCACCGCCAGTTCCTTCAAGGCGGCCAGGATTGTGTCCAAGGGATGACACGGACTGTGGTTGCCGGCATACATGACCACGAACTGGTTCTCCAATCCTTGGGCCTGACGGAACGCGGCCCGGCCGGCCGGATCGAACTTCACTTCCGAATCGTGCGACCACGGCGGAATAACGGCGATTTTCTCCGCCGCGATCCCCTTGGCCAGAATCCGCTGTTGCATGAATTCATCCAGCACCACCACGCTCGTCGCCTGCCGCAGGCTGAACCGCGAGAGCCGTTCCAGCCATTTCGCGGCCGATGAATTCGGCGAAAGCCAGCCGGCGGCCACGGCTTCATCGGGATTCAGGTCCATGATCCAGTAGCAAAACCGGCTGCCGCGCCATCGCGCATAGCCGGCGGCGATCACCGAGACCAGCGGCGGCGAGGTCAGGGCCACCACCACATCCGGTTTTGGAATGCGGGCGAGGCGGACACAACAGGAAAGCAGGAAGGTCAGAAAATCCATCGCCCGCCGCCATTTTGCCCGTTTGCCGAAGCCGGTGTTGAACACGCGGTAAATCTGAATGCCTCGCCAGACTTCCCGTTTTGAAAACAGTTTGGCGGAATCATCGTAGGCCCGGCGGCTGGTGATCACCGTGACCTCATGCCCGCGTTCTGCGAGGCCCACGGCGATGTCCGTCAGATGCTGCCCACTGGACACCACATCCGGGTAAAATGCCTGATTGATAAGCGTTATACGCATTTTAACAAACAACTTCTGACTGCTGCTTTCTGTTTTCCTTCCCGGCTCTCCACTTTCCGATTTCTGCTTTCCGAAATCTGTCATCTGACTAGTTCAAGGTTTCATCTTTCCGGTCTCAGCCCCCGGCCGTGGTCTGCGGTCCGTGGCCGTGGTCTAATTTCCACTTTCTACTTTCCGCTCCCCGGCTCCCGGCTTCTCCACCTGAATCAACTTCGGCAGTTCCCGCTCCAGTTCCGCTTTTGCCAGCTTGGGATCTTTTTGCCCGCTGATGATGACTTCCAGAACCTTCTGCCCCTTGTTGCCGCGCCCGGCCCAGACCGCCCGGATCAAATTGAAACGCGATGATTCATCCGCCGTGTAAGTGTCCGTGGCCTCACCGGCATCCCAGCGGCACTGATAGACCTGCAACGGCCCGCCATCGCTGTCAAAAATGTAGTGTCGCATGGGCAGCTTGATGCCGTCCACCGTCACCACAAACAGGTTTGGATTCGATTCCATTTTCAACCCCACGGCTGTCATGCAAATGTCCGGCGTATGCCGCTTGGCCAGGTAGCCGGCGACCCGTCCGGGTTTCCAGTTGAAGTAAAATGCCTGCCAGGAAAGGCCGTCCGGGTCGGCCCATTGTCCCTTTTTCCCTTCGTCAAACTGAAGCAGTTCATGCTCCGCTTCCGTCAGGGGGATCACTTTAAAACTGGGATTGTTCGTGGGGAAATTGACCGTCCAGTCTGGACCAATTTTCAAGTGCGACTCCCGGACGTAATACCATGTCTGCACGCCGCCTTCCACGGCTGCCAGCCAGAGGATCAACGCCAGACCGAACCGGTTGGCCCGCCGCCGGATGCGACTGCCGGTTCCAGCCGCAGATGGCGGTTGCTCGCTGGCGCCCGTCATGATGTTCTCCGCCCCGGCCGGCTTCCGCCGGTTTAACACCCACGCCGCCACCCACAACAGGGCGGTGCAGATGAGTAAAATAGTCAACCCGGCCTCGTCATGATATTCCGCGATGGCCTGAATGCCGTCTTTCGCCGCAATCCAGGTGAGCAGCGAGGCGCGGCATACGTTCAGCAGCATCGCCAGCGCAAAACTGATCGGCACCAGCAACACCCGGCGGCGCCAGGTGAACAGATAAAATTCCCCGAGAAACAGCGAAATCATCAGGCTGGATTGGAAGGAGCGGATGCCGCTACAGGCATCGCTTATTCCCACCATGCCGGTGCTGACTTCGATGACATTGCCGTGCTGGATGGCCGGCACGTTTAGCACGCCCAGCACGTCCACCACCAGCGCGGCGTTCATCCGGCTTAATCCCTGAATGAGCGGCGTCTCAATCGGCGAAGGCCAGGGCACCGACACCAGAAAAAACAGGATCGGAAACGCGGTCAGCCGCAACCAGCCCTTGCCCCCGGCCAGATAAATGGCGTAAAGCGTCAACCCGACAACTTCAATTGCCAGCAGCCATTGAATGGGCCGCCATTCCGGCGTGGCCGCCTCGATCAGGCGGGTGGGCAGATAGAAAAAAGCGAGCAGACCACACAACAAAACCGCCGGCCAGGGATTTCCCGCCAGCGAACCTGGCTGGCGACCGCCGCCCGACGTGCAGCGTCGTATCAACAATCCGACCACCAGCAAGGGAACCACCAGGCCGTAACTATACTGGGGATTCGTATCCCATTCCGGCCACAAGTTGTTCAACAGACGGAACCATAAATACCCCAATGGCAACACTAACAGCGCCCACTTCAGCATAAACTGGATTTTCCCCGTGGTTGCCGGTCTCTCCGGCGAAGGCATCGTTGCGTTTTTGGATGACGAGTCAATGGTGTCCATGATGTTTTCCCTGTAAAAATTGCCGGTTAAGAAATAATGCGCTGCTTGATCCACACCGCCGGATTGCCCCGGTAAATCCCCTGGGCGGCAAGATCCTTGGCCGCCACGGAACCGGCGGTCAGCACGGCATGGGAGCCAATCGTCACGCCCGGGCCGACCCAGCCACCGGCCCCGATCCATGCCCCGTCTTCCAACCTGATTGAACGGGTCATCAAATTGAACGTGCTGCGTTTGTAGTCATGACTGCCGGTGCAGAGGAAGGCGCGCTGGGAAATACAAACGTGGCTGCCGATGATGATGCGCTCCAAATTAAGCAGCCAGCATTCCTCCCCAAGCCAGACGTGGTCGCCGACGGACAACTTCCACGGAAAAGTGATTTTCACCTGCGGCTTGATGACCACATTGCAACCGATCCTCGCTCCAAAAACACGCAGCACCGTGCGTTTCAAGGCGGACAAACTGAAAGGACAAAGCCGGAACAGCAGCAAGCTCACGATCAACCAAAGCGCCTCCTTCACCTTGCCCGCCCCCCGGTCAAAGCCGCCGGGTGTGTAGCTTGACAAATCCACCGG
>JAJXXI010000090.1 GCA_021781185.1 bacterium | reverse complement strand
GGATGCTGATTGACAAATTGCATGGCGGCCTGCGGATCTTTGCCCGCCCAGTTGGTGACGACCGTGCCAAGAGCGGCAACGCGTTCTGCCTCGGATGGCAGGGATTGCCCCCAGGCCAAAGCCGCCGGGGCGTTGGTGTCGGGCCAGTGATGGCATAATTCTACAATGGCCTTTTTCCGGTAGTCGCCCGGCTCAAGGTCTTTGACAGGCTCCGCCGCAGATGCCGGATCTTGCTCAATCCGTCGGTTCAGGACACATTCCCATGCCTTTTCTTTGGCCATGCCGTCGGGCAACTGCTGGCACGCCGTCGTCGCGGCCTCCAGATCTTTCGCCGCCCAATCGTTGAACAAACCGGCAATCACCGTGCTGCGCCAGGCTCCTTCGGGAAGGGATTTGGCCAAATTCAGGGCCCGGGGAAAATCTGTCTTTGCCAGTTCATCAATACAGGCTTCCAACCCCTTGTTTTTGGATTCGGAGTCCGGCTGGGATTTTACCCAGCTCAAAGCGGCATCTGGTTCTTGATTCACCCAGGTCCTCACGATGGCGCATAGAATCTTGTCACCGGCATCCTGGTGAGGAGTCTGTTGCCGCAGTTGGATCGCCTGAACGGGATCATGGTCGGCCCAGTGCTGGAACAACAGCGTGTAAATCCGCTCGTCGGGCGCGGGTTTCAAATTGTTCAGCACAGCCAATGTGTTGGTCGGATTGTCAGCGGCCAGCGCCGGGATGATTTTCTCCAAGGCGCGCTGCCGGGAATCTGCGTCTGGCAACTGGCAAACCCAGGTGAATGCGTCGGGCAAATCGGTCTTCATCCAGTTGTCCAGCACGGCGAGTTGAAAATAGATGCAGGAATCGCCCGCCCCGTCGTCGTTCACAATTTTTCCTTGGATGGCGCTGGCATTGGTCATGGCGGTTTGAGGATTCACCCAGCCCAGCCGAACCAGCAGCCACTTCTGAAAACGGCAACGTTGCTGGTCCGGCGGAATGATCGCCGCCGCCTTCAGCGCTTCGGGGATTTCCCCCCTCGGAATCCAGGCCGCCAGTTTATTCAGGCTGCGCAGCCGATTCGTATATTGTTCCGCTCCGCCAATGTTCCGCAGCGCCTGCAGGATGTGATCCTGGTCCATCCTGCTTGGTGCCCAATCAGACTTCCAGACGGCTTCAGAGGCGGCCTTCGCCAAGGCTTGGCGGGCGGCCAGGCGTTGCCGCAAGGCGATGCTGGTGGCAAGGCTGGCCGCCAGCAGGGCCAGCACCGCCATGAGCGCCAAAATCTTGGTGAGGCGTCGCGCTTTCCGGGCTTTCCTTTCCGCTTCCTGAACGTGATTTTGAGCTTCGCGGGCCTGGCTGTGGACTTTCTGGAGCTGGCTTTGCGCATCGCGGGTCTGGTTTTGCATTTCCAGAATTTTGTCCTGTGCCGCCCGGGCTTGATTCTGCGCCTCCAAGACTTTGCCTTGAACTTCGCGAAGTTGATTGCGGGCTTCCTCAAGTTGGCTTTGAACCTCCCGGGCCCGGTTCTGAAATTCCTGAACCTGGCTTTGTGCTTCTAGGAATTTGTTCTGGGCGTCCCGCGCTTGACTGCGAGTTTCTTCGAGCTGGCTTTGAGCATTCCGAGCTTGGTTCTGTGCTTCCTGAATCTGGCTTTTGGCGTCCGGTGGCAGGTTTTGTATTTCCAAAACTTTGTTCTGCGCCTCGCGGACTTCGTTTCGGGACGCCTCAAGCTGGCTCTGCGCTTCGCGAACTTGGTGTTGCGCTTCCAAAAATTTGCTTTCGGCTGCCCGAGCCTGACTTCGTGCTTCCGCAACCTGGCCGAGAGCTTCCCGAGCCTGATTCTGAGCTTCAAGGACTTTGCTTTGCGCTTCCTGGGTTTGATTTCGGAGTTCCTGAATTTGTTGCTGCGCTTCTCTCGCTTGGTTCTGCGTTTCCAGAACCTTATTTTGAGCTTCGGGAGCCTGGTTCCGGGTTTCCTGAATTTGCGGTCGCACTTCCCGGGATTGAATTTGGGCTTCGGCAAAACGGCGTTTTAATTCGTGCCCCCACAACCCATTGAATCCCACCCCGAGCAGTCCGGCGATCAATTGGATTTTGGCTGTTTCCAGCTCGATTTCTCCGTTTTGGTGATCTTGCGCCAGAATTTCCCGTTTGTCATTGCCCTGCCGGGCATCCGCAAAAATGGATCTTCGTTCCCGCCGGGTGGTGTCGAGTATGCCGTCCGGCTTCACCGGGTGACGCAACGCCGGCACGAAACATTCGTCATCCGGTGACAAGCCCGGCTGATTGCCATCGCTGGCATGGGGTTCCCCGGCGACAACGAAGGGCAAAATCCGGTTGCCGCGCCCGAGTTGCTTGAAATACCGCACCGCCTCATTCACATGGCGGCTTTTGGCCGAACGGGGGGAACAGACGACGATCAGACACTTTGATTGCTCCAAAGCCTGGCGAACGCTTTCGCTCAAGCTGGCGCTTTCGGGCTGTTCCTCCCGGTCTTGAAAAATGCGATCAATCCGTTCCGGAATGATTTCAGCGCGGGCATTGATCTGGCCGGCGAATTCAGCCGGAATGGGAAAAGCCTTCAGCGCGTTGTGCAACCAATCACCCCAGCACAGGCGGCACACATCTTGTGCGTCCGGGCGTTGCTCGCAATTATCCAACTGGCCATAGCTGAGGAATGCCCAATATGTAAATTCGTTTTCGGTCATAGCGACTCGGCAGATATTACTTCAAATGACTTGGAACCATGAATCAAAAATGGTCGGGAACCTTGGCCAGTGGCGCTTCGGATTTCTTGATTGCGATGGAATTGGTCATGCGCAGACGGTCAGGTTAAGTGCTTTGGGCGGAAGTTTCAATTTCTCTGCCAAATAATTGATGTGCTTCCTCGCAAGCGATTTGGAGTGGTCTGCTGTTACATAGCTTCTTCGTGGACATGTATAGGCTGATCTGGGGATGCTGAGATAAATGTCTTGTGTCAGCGGCGAATGGATGGAAGGAAAAATTCAAATTCCAGCCTTGCCTCCCGGCCACGCGGTTCAACCGACCGTAAAACTCCGGCGCGGGAGGCAACTGCCAAGTGAACACACCGCAGGCACCGTGACGTGTGGCCAGTTGACTGGGAAAAGGAACGGCGGGAACATCCGCAACACAGCAGGCCGCCAAAGTTGCTGCCGGTGCATTTGCTGCAACCGATGACGCCAACTACTCAGATAAATTAAAACACCAGACGGGCTGTCATGTT
>JAJXXI010000472.1 GCA_021781185.1 bacterium | reverse complement strand
GCCATTTCTGGTATCGCGTGACGACCGGCCCGGACTCGCACGAATATGTGCTCGTGGATGCCGCCACCGGCGAAATCCGGCGCGCAGGTTCTGCTGAAAAGCTGGGCCTGGCCAAGGTCGAACCGCTTTCCACCGCCGGTCTGCACTCGCTTGCCGCCAGGCACACCGTCCAAACCGGGAATGGAACCGCCATCCGCTTCCACAACGTCATGTCCCGTCCGGCGGAAATCTTCTGGATGGATCAGGGCGGCGAGTGCCAGCCGTATGGCCGCGTGGAACCCGGCCAGACGAAAGAGATTCAAACTTACGCCGGCCATGTCTGGCTGGTGACGGATGTGTCCGGCAGCCCGCTTGGTTATTTTGAGGCTGCGCCCGACACGCTGGAGGTGCAGATTGACGGCAAGCCGATCAAACTGGACCCCACGCCACCACAGGACAACGGCCAGTCGCCGGATAAAAACTGGTCGGTCCGGTTCACGGATCAAAACGTCGAACTCGTTTCTGCGTCCGGCGAAACGACGCGGCTGACCACGAACGGCACGGCGCAACATCCGTATCTCGGGCCCGTGGTCTGGTCTCCGGATTCACGGCATTGCGTCGTGCTGTCCGTGCATGAAGTGCCGCGCCGCCAGGTGAGCATCGTGGAATCCTCGCCGCCGGACCAGTTGCAGCCGAAACTGCTCCAGTTCGACTACCTCAAGCCCGGCGACCCGCTGCCGCAGGTCCAGCCCGTGCTGATCAATGTCGCGGACCAGACGGCGACGGTCATCCCGAACGATTTATTTTCCAACGCCTTCACGCCGGACGGCGATCTGCCCATCCGCTGGTCGCCGCGCGGCAACGAGTTTTATTTCGACTACAACCAGCGCGGGCACCAGCTTTACCGCATCCTCGCCGTCAATGCCACGAACGGCGCGGTGCGCACGGTGGTCGAGGAGCGCAGCAAAACCTTCATTGATTACGAAACGAAAACTTGGCGCGAGTGGCTCGACAGCACCGGCGAACTGCTCTGGATGAGCGAGCGCGATGGCTGGGCGCAGTTGTATCTTTACGACATCGCCAGCGGCCAGGTGAAAAACCAGGTCACGCGCGGCCACTGGGTCGTGCGCAAAGTGCTCAAGGTGGATGCGGCGAAACGACAGGTCTGGTTTCTCGCCGGCGGCGTTCGCCCGGGCGAAGACCCGTATCACGAACAGCTTTGCCGCGTGAATTTTGACGGCTCCGGCTTCATTCAGCTCACCCAGGGCGACGGCGACAATACGGTGGAATTTTCGCCGGACGGAGCTTATTTCATCGCCAAATGGTCCCGCGTGGACCAGCCGACCGTCACCGAACTGCGCCGCAGCGACGACGGCAAATTGATCTGCGAACTCGAACGCGGCGATGACTCGCAATTGCTGAAGACCGGCTGGACGGTGCCGGAACGCGTCGTGGCGAAAGGACGTGATGGCAAAACCAACATTTACGGCGTCATCATCAAGCCATCCCATTTCGATCCGGAGAAAAAATATCCCGTGGTTGAGGAGGTTTACGCCGGACCGCAGGACTCGTTCGCGCCGGAACGCTTCGGGCTGCAACTGCGGCAGCATGAGATTGCGGACCTCGGCTTTGTCGTCGTCCAGTCCGACGGCATGGGCACGGACAATCGCGGCAAAAAATTTCACGACGTGTGCTGGAAAAATTTGAAGGACGCCGGTTTTCCCGACCGCATTGCCTGGATCAAGGCCGCCGCCAAAACGCGGCCGTGGATGGACCTGTCGCGCGTCGGGATTTACGGCGGCTCCGCCGGCGGCCAGAACGCCATGCGCGCGCTGCTCGACTACAATGATTTTTACAAGGTGGCCGTCGCCGACTGCGGCTGTCACGACAACCGCATGGATAAAATCTGGTGGAACGAGCAGTGGATGGGCTGGCCCGTGGATAATTCCTACGTGCGTAGTTCCAACGTGGTGGACGCGCACAAGCTCAAGGGCAGGTTGCTCCTCATGGTCGGCGAGTTGGACCACAACGTGGACCCCGCCTCGACGATGCAGGTGGTGAACGCGCTGGAAAAGGCCAACAAGGATTTTGACCTCATCGTCGTCACCGGCACCGGCCACGGCGCGGCGGAAACCCCTTACGGCAGCAAACGACGGATGGAATTTCTCGTGAACCATCTGCTGGAGGGTCAGCCGGGCAGGCATTAAGTCGGAAAACCCGGTGATTGCTTCCCTGCTTCTTCGGCTTTGTTTCTTCGTCCCTTTGTGGTTAAACTCTGGTCAACCGCTGATCCACGCTGTTGGAAATGAAACAAGCGCCAATTGGCGGTTTAAAATTTTATGGCCGAAGAACAACCATCTCAGCAACCAACGCAGCCTGAACAGCCGAATCCCGCGCGCAAAACTTTGGATGACCGCGCCAAGATGACCGAGTTGGAACGCATCCGGCATTCGTGCGCCCACGTCATGGCCACGGCCATCCTGCGCCTGTGGCCGGAGGCGCAATTCGCCGCCGGACCGCCGGTCGAGACCGGTTTCTACTACGACGTTGACCTCAAGCATCGCATCTCGCCGGAAGATTTCCCGAAGATCGAGGAGGAGATGAAGAAGGAGATCAAGGCCAACCACACGTTCGAGAAGATTGTCGTCACGCGCGAGCAGGCGATCAAGGATTCCGAGAGCGGACGCTTGGGCGGACTCGCCGAGCGCCCGGGTAACGTGAGCAAGTTCAAGCTCGGCAACCTCGAAGCCATTCCCGAAGGCGAACCGATTTCCTATTACAAGAACGGCGATTTCGTGGACCTCTGCGCCGGGCCACATGTGATGCGCACCGGCAACATCGGCGCGTTCAAGCTCACCAGCGTGGCCGCCGCGTATTACAAGGGCGACGAAAAAGGCCCGCAACTCCAGCGCATCTACGGCACGGCGTTCAAGAACAAGACCGCGCTCGACGAGTATTTCAAGATGATTGAGGAGGCCAAGCGCCGCGACCATCGCAAGATCGGCGCGGAGATGGGGCTGTTCGCGATTGACACCGAATACGTCGGGCCGGGCATGCCGCTGTGGCTGCCCAAGGGCACGGTGCTCGTCGAGGAACTGGAGAAGCTGGCCAAGGAAACCGAATTCGCCGCCGGCTACGTCCGCGTCCGCACGCCGCATCTGGCGCGCGAGAAAATGTATAAAACTTCCGGCCACCTGCCGTATTACGCGGAGAGCATGTTTCCGCCGATGGAAATGGACGAACACCGCGACGACCGAAAGGA
>JAJXXI010000278.1 GCA_021781185.1 bacterium | reverse complement strand
ACGTTTCCCTGCCGAATTCAACGTGGTGAAGAGCCCCAGCCAGAATCCGATTCCATAAAAAATGTGACTGGCCACCAACAAAGGCATGGCAAACAGGGCTCGGACCATTCCGGCAGTTCGCATTGAGATTAAAGTTTGCCCAGCGACGGCGCACAAATAAAACAGCAACGGCACCACGGCGACCAGATGCAGCCAGCGCGATAAACCGATCAATTCAATGATCACCAAATCTGCCAAATACAAGACAAACAGTGGCGGCACAAAATTGAGCGCCGAACCGGGTGTGGGGTGCAACCGGAATTGTTCCGCCCGGCCCCGCCCGTAGGTTCGCAACATTTTCAGGAACGCTTTGAGCGTCCGGCGCGGCCGGCGATGAACGAAAAACTGCGGCACATACACCAGCCGTTTTGCTTTTTTTTGCACTTCATCCATCAAGGCGTTTTCCTCGTTCGGATACAGCGCCTCGTTGAAGCCGCCGAGTTCCAGCAACGGCCCGCGCCGGGCCAGCAGATTGCACAGGATCAGTTCCTTTTCGCCGGCATCACGTTCACCACCAACCGGCGCGTAGCGCGCCCGGCTCGGCCCGAAAGCCAGCCAACTGGCCAGCACCACCGCAAAAACCTGTTCCAACGGCGGCGCATCTGGCGGACACAAGTTCGGACCACCCACAATGACCACCGCCGGATCTTGCAACAGCTTTTCAACCCGTCGCAAATTGCCGGCATCCGGCACCGCGTCGTCATCCAGAAAATAAATCCACTCCCCACGCGCCGCGCGCACGGCGGCATTCC
The DNA here is from genome assembly GCA_021781185.1 of bacterium. Classification (GTDB taxonomy): domain Bacteria; phylum Verrucomicrobiota; class Verrucomicrobiia; order Limisphaerales; family UBA11358; genus UBA11358. Next base: position 2,453 of record JAJXXI010000278.1, on the reverse strand, counting down.
GCTGGACCGACGGCTGCCGGCCGCGCGCAATGATGATCTCCAGCCGGTCCGATGGATAATCCAAATTCCGGGCCGCCGCCGCCCGCACTTCCACCATGTCGGGTGGCGCGGCGATGACAACGGAAACGATGGGTAACGGCTGATTCACGCAGACACAGTAAAGTCCGGCTGCGAGACTTCAAAGTTCAAAAATCCCCGGGCGCGAGCGGCGTGATGGGAAAATGCGCATTTTCCGCAAAATGAATGTGAAAATGTTTTGACTTGCGACGCAAAAAAACTAAATTAGCACTCCGTTGCGTGGATGGGGTCATAGCTCAGTTGGTAGAGCGTCTGAATGGCATTCAGAAGGTCAGGAGTTCGACCCTCCTTGGCTCCACCATCCTCCAAAACTTTTAATTTTTCAATTCCCGATCTTCTGTTTTATCGTCCGATTTCCGCTTGGATTCACGATGCAAATTGCAGGAGAAACGTGCGGCATTCTTGACGTTTCGAAAAAGCCCTTCAGAACCGGCTGGACGGGTTTTTTGCTGGCGTCAGCAACAGCCATCAATTCACCCCGGTTAATTTTTCAGAGTGGCGCAGCCTCAAGTCCGCATCCATGTGGTCTTGAAACAACCTTGGGTTAAAAGTAAAAAACGGCGCGGAAATTATCCGCGCCGTTCGTGATTTTAAATGCCAAGCCTAGGTCAAAACGATTTTGTCGCCGTCCTTCAAGGTGACGATGGCCTTCTTCCAGTTGGAAGCCCGGCCGGCCTGCGCGGTGCGCTTGCGGCGGGCTTTGCCCCGGACGTTCAGGGTGTTCACATTCGTGACTTTGACCTTGAACAGTTCCTGCACAGCCTGGCGAATCTGCGTCTTGTTGGCGCGAGGATCGGCCACGACAGTGTATTGGTTGAACTTCTCGGCCTGCCGCGTGCCTTTTTCGGTAAGGCGGACGGTCTTGATGATTTCAAAAGCGTTCATGATTTATTCCTTGGTAAGGCGGGCTTCAACCTGTTCAAAAGCGCTCTTGGTAAAGAGCAGCTTGTCTGGCCGCAACACGTCGTAAGTGTTCAGATCGGCACCGGTAGTCATTGTCACGCCGACGATGTTGCGGGACGCGAGCATGAGGTTTTTATCATCCGTCCCGCTGGAAACGATGAGCGTGGTGCCATCCAGATCCAAGGCGGAAATGACCTTCACAAAATCCTTCGTCTTCGGTGAAGCCAACTTCAAATCGTCCACCACCACCACATCGCCCGCCTTGAGACGTTCACTCAAAGCCTTGCGAAATGCGAGGGCACGGGTTTTCTTGGAAACCTTTTTCCTGAAGTCACGTGGCTTGGGGCCGAACACGACACCACCACCCGGCCACAAAGGCGATTGATGGGAACCGGCGCGAGCGCGGCCAGTGCCCTTCTGCCGCCAAGGTTTCTTGTTGCTGCCGGAGACTTCGCCGACGTTCTTGGTGCAGGCGGTGCCGCTGCGCTGGGCGGCGCGATACGCGGTCACGGCGTCGTGGACAGCCTGGGTGCCTTTGCCGTTTTCGATCAACGCGAACTTCACTTCGAGTTCGCCCTGTTCCTTTCCGGCAGTATTTTTAATGGAAATTTTCATGGCTTTTTAATTATTTCTTGCCAGCGGGAGCGGCTTTTTTCTTGCCGGCGGTGGCCACCGGCGGTTTCCAGCCCTTCGGGCGTTTTTTCGATTCACGGATGACGACGTAATCGCCTTCAGCGCCGGGAATTGAGCCTTTGATGAGGAGCAGATTGTCGTCCTCACGAACCTGGATCACTTCCAGATTTTGCGTGGTGCGGGTATCCTGGCCCATGTGACCGGGCATCCGCATGCCCTTCATGACCGTGCCTGGGAACAAGCGCTGACCGATGGCACCGGGACGACGCTTCCAGCCTTTGGCACCGTGGGTGGCGCAACCACCGGCGAAATTATGACGCTTCATGACACCTTCGAAACCACGCCCCTTGGTGGTGCCGATGGCGTCAATGAAATCACCGGGCGCGAACAGGGTTGCGCCGACGGTTTCACCCGCCTTGACTTCCTTGGAGAAATCGCGGAATTCCTTGATGCGTTTCACGGCGACGCTGTTGTGCTTCTTAATGTGACCGAGCAATGCCTTGGTGAGGCGCTGTTCCTTCTGGTCGTCGAAGCCGAGTTGGACGGAGTTGTATCCGTCCTTGCCCGCCTGCGTTTTAACCTGCATAACGCGGTTGGGCCCGGCGAGAACGACCGTCACGGGAATGAGCACGCCCTGCGCGTTATAGACGCGGGTATGGCCAAGTTTTTTTCCTAAAAGTCCGAGTGGCATGGGGTTCTCCTTAGATCTTGATGGTGATGTCCACACCGGCGGGCAAATTGAGTTTCTTCAATTCGTCCACGGTCTTCGCGGTCGGATCGAGGATGTCAATCAGCCGTTTGTGGGTGCGTTGTTCAAAAGTTTCCTGCGACTTCTTGTC
>JAJXXI010000061.1 GCA_021781185.1 bacterium | reverse complement strand
CTCGGCGGGCACGCATTGGTTGAGGTTGATGACCGTCAGAAAGTCCGGCTGGGCTTGAGGTTTTCCACGCATGGGTTACAGACAAACTTCAACTTCGCTGGTTCAAACGTTTTTCAACAAACTGCTAGTCAACCTGGCATCACCGGCCGGCCCGCACCTCAATCCATCCAACAATCTCGGCGCTACCCCTACCGATTTTTTAATTGATTTTTGCAGTTTCCGATGAACCGAAATTGCAATACGCTTAAAGTCAAGTCGTTGGTGAAATCGAGCTTTGCGCCTGATGCTAATTTTTGATACAAATGACAGTTGTCGCACAACCATTTCTTCGTTGGGCCGGGAGCAAAAGAAAACAGCTCCCTGTTCTTTCTCGTTTTTGGAACCCAGCGTTTGAGCGATATGTGGAACCGTTCATGGGCTCGGCTTGTCTGTTTTTTGAATTGCAGCCGAACAAGGCTGTGCTCACCGATATAAATAGTGACCTGATCAGGACGTTCATTGCCGTTCGAGACCACCCCCAGGCGGTTTCAAATCGACTCGCAAAAATCCGGCTCGGCAAGCGCAGCTACTATGCCACCCGCAGTTTGGATTTGGCTGACATGGACGATGCCGATGCCGCCGCGCGTTTTATTTTCCTGAATCGTTTTTTTTTAATGGGCTATACTGGACAAATGAAGCCGGGAAATTTAATGTCCCCTAGCCACTGGTTGAACAGTTCAACCACCGTGCGCCAGTCGCTGGAAACACTCGGAATTACCATAAAAACCAAATAATTTACTGAATGCAGCATTTCTTACTACACAGTGAAAAAGCCACATTACATTAAAAACAGTTGCTTTCTTACTGAAATAGATATGTCTTACTGAATGGTGAAAACATTAGATTTCAGTAAAAGTGCGCTGATTCGCCACGAAAGCGAGTTGTTTCATCACTTCCGGCAATTGCTGGCGGATGATGTCGAGCTCGCTTGGTTGGCACCGTCTGGCGATGTCGCCCAAGGCAAACTGCCGTGGGTCGAGGTAAAGCTGGACGCCCAAACCCGCCGATTCAAGCCCGTGTATTCCCTGAAACCCAGCATCCCGGAGTTGGAATCCGTCCTCGCGGCTTGGAATGATCCGCTCCCGCCGCTGTTGGTTGCCCCCGAATTGATTCCCCGCCTGCTGGAGTTTTGCCGGCAAAAGCGGTTGGCGGCGGTGGATCTGAATGGCCGGGTGTATCTGCGGGACGAAGGTTTGCTCGTGGATCGCCGCAGTCTGCCCGGGCGCGACTTCCGGTATGAGCTTGAGCCGAGGAATGTTTTCGTGGGCAAAAGTGCCAGTATCATCCGCAGCCTGCTGACCGACCGCGACCGTGTCTGGGCGCAGAGCGAACTGCTTCACCGCACCAAGGCCAGCTCGGGTCTGGTCTCCCGCATCGTCCAGCACCTCATCAGCCAGGGTTTTCTGGAAAAACAAAGCGCCCGCGAATTCCGGCTCGTGGATCATCCTGGCTTGATCAATGCCTGGGCCAAAGCCGATGATTTCAACCGCCGCAGCGCGCACGCCCGCTATACCACCTTCGGCGGTAACACCCTTGAAATCGCCAATAAGCTCCAGACTTGGGCCCGGGAACAATCCGTCCCCATCGCGTTCACTCAATGGCTGGCCGCCTGGTTGCGTCATCCTTACACCGAGCCGGTCATCACCAGCGCCTACGTGGCCCGCCTGCCGGAAGCCGCCACGTTGGAGCAACTCAGCCTGCGCCCCGTGAACGACGCCGGCAAAGTCTGGCTCTTTGTGCCCACGGACGAAGGCGTTTTTCTGGAAACGCAAACCGTGCGGGAATTGCCGCTCGTCACCGATGCCCAGATTTATCTCGACCTGCTCGGGACCGGCCTGCGCGGCCCGGATGCCGCCACTGCGCTCAGGAATTGGGAAGGATTTTGCCGCCCATGAAATACGCCACCTACCGCGAATACAATCCCCATGGCGTCGCCACCGCCGAAGCCGCGTTTCTCACCGTCTGGGCCGGGCTGGGGTCCTGGCACAGCGACCTCGTTCTTGTCGGCGGCCTCGTTCCCAAATATCTCTGCGGCGATCTCACCGCCGCCCGCACGCTGCCCCGGCCCGTGACGCTCGATGCCGATCTCGGCATCGCTCTCGGTGCCTCGCTCGGCCAATACGGCAGCCTGAAAATGGATCTCCAAGCGCACGGATTCAAACTGTCCAAAGACGAATTCGGCGGGCCGCGCTTTGTGAAAACCATTGGCGAATTCACCATCCCCGTGGATTTCCTCACCGAAAGCCCGCCCGCCACCAAAGGCACCGCCATCGTGGACGATATTCCGGCCAACATCCTGCCCGGCATCAACCGCGCCTTGGCCACCGCCCGTCCCATCAAAATCACCGGCGTGGACCTCTACGGCGCCACCCAGACCGATCTGCCTGTGCGCGTGTGCGAAGCCGGGCCGTTTTTGGCCCTGAAACTCCGCGCGTTTGGCAATCGCCAAGCGCCGAAAGATGCTTTCGATATTCTTTACACCCTGCGTCATTACGATCGCGGCACCGTCGCCGCCGTGGCGGCGTTCGCCGCGGAAGTCCGCGTCGGCAATCCTGCCTGTGCCGATGCCGTCGCCTGTCTCAACCAGCATTTTATGGACGAACAATCGTCCGCCCCCGTCCGGGCCGCCAGCTTTGTGCTCGGGGAAATCGTCCCCGGCGAATCCGACGACATCCGCTTTCGCCGGTTGCAAATCCAGCAGGACATGGTGGATGCCGGCCGCTTGCTGAAAAAATCCTTAACCGCATGACCGCCACCACCAGCATCATCACCATCACGACGAGCACGAACACGATGATGAGCACGACGACGGCAATGATGATGACGGCAACAACAACTGCATCAGCAGCAACATCGGCAGCGGCATGAGCAGCAGCACCAACAACAGCAGCATCGGCGGCGGTGACCGGGCAAACCTCAGGCACTTGTCCAGGCTACCGGGATTTGCCCGCAAGGGGTGGAGGCAAGTGCGGTTTCGCTGTGACCGAGGAAATCGGCCAGTTGGAGGGTTTGTTTGAGTTCCTTGAAAAAGACTTCGATGGACCAGCGGCAGCGATAGAGATCGGCGATGGTCTGGGCGCTCCAAGTGACGTTGTTGGTCAGGAACACCATTTCGCGAAGTTCGCCGTCCATTTCGACCATGGCGGTGACGCGGCGCAGTGCGACGGGGTAAACTTTCCGCACCGGCGGGTTGGTCAAAACGATCAGGTCAT
>JAJXXI010000611.1 GCA_021781185.1 bacterium | reverse complement strand
CTGGTATTTGGAAATTGCGTCGCCGCTGTATTCAGTGCAGATGCCGACGCTGATGCCGGCCACCGGCCGAATCATCGGAACACCGGCATCAAGCAGTGCCAGCGTGCCGCCACAGACGGACGCCATCGAGGTGGAACCATTGGATTCCATGATCTCGCTGGTGACGCGAACGGCGTAGGGGTAGCTTTCGAGCGGAATCATCGGCTCAATGGAGCGTTCAGCGAGTGCGCCGTGACCGATTTCGCGACGACCCGGACCGCTGATGCGGCCGGTTTCGCCGACGGAGAAATTCGGGAAGTTGTAATGCAGAATAAACTTCTTCTCGGTGCCGCCGCCGGTGTAGGAATCAAATTCCTGGGCATCGTCGCCAGTGCCGAGCGTGCAGAGCGTCACCGCCTGCGTTTCGCCGCGGGCGAACAGCGCCGAACCGTGGGCGCGGGGCAGAATGCCCACTTCGCTGGTGATCGGACGGACCTGCTCAAAATTACGGCCGTCGAGGCGCTTGCCGCTTTCGAGGATCAGCTTGCGGACAGCTTCCTTTTGAATGTAGTAAAACGCATCGTTGATGACGAACGGCGTGACTTTTTCCGCGCCATATTTGGCGACGAGCTTTTCACCGACTTCGTTCTTGATGGCGTTGCACGCACCTTCGCGGTTGAGTTTGCCGGGCGTGAGCAGCGCCGGCACAAAACGGTCACCGGCGAGTTGTTTCGCATCGGCGAGAATTTCGTCGGGGACGATCTTGAGCGTGATTTCGCGCTTCTTCTTGCCGACTTTCGCGGTGAGTTCCTTCTGCGCGGCGATCTGCGGCTGAATGACTTCCTGCGCATATTTCAGCGCGGCATTGAAGTCGGCTTCGGAAATTTCCCTGGCCGCGCCTTCATACATGACGATGTCTTTTTCGTTGCCGACATAGACAAGGTCGAGATCGCTCTCGGCCTGTTCGGCATGAGTGGGATTTGCGACGAACTTGCCGGCGATGCGGCCAACACGCACCGCGCCCAACGGGCCGGCCCACGGAATATCGCTGACCATCAACGCGGCACTGGCGCCAACGATGCTCAAAATATCGGGATCATTCTCGCCATCCGCGCTCAACAGCACGGTCTGAACCTGAACTTCATTATACCAGCCCTTCGGAAAGAGCGGGCGGATCGGACGGTCGGTAAGGCGGCAGGTGAGGATTTCCTTTTCGGTCGGGCGACCTTCACGCTTGAAGTAACCACCGGGGAATTTGCCGGCGGCGGCGGCCTTTTCACGGTAATCCACGGTCAGCGGGAAGAAATCCTGTCCTTCTTTGGCCTTGGTCGCGGCCACGGCGGCCACGATGACGATGGTTTCGCCCATCTGGACGGTCACGGCACCGTCGGCCTGTTTGGCCAGCTTGCCGGATTCAATGATGATTTGTTTGTCGCCGATGGCGGCGGTAATTTTCTCTGACATAACTTTCTTGCCCGCCGCCTCCTGAGGAACTTCAGTGAACCCCGAAAATTTCGGAGCTGAATGAAATTTCCCGAAGGCGGCGATTTTCTACGCGAGGTGTTTGGTTGAGGACCCGGGGAGTTCGCGTGGACCACCAGAATCCAAAGACGAAAGGCGGGCTTCGTTGAAAAAAAGCCGCGCCTTTCGTAAATAAAACGAGCCGGACTTACTTGCGCAGCTTGAGCTTTTTGGTAACCGCCTGATAACGTCCCATGTCGGTGGTGTGCAGGTAGTCAAGCAGGCGGCGGCGCTGGCTGACCATCATCAAAAGGCCACGGCGGGAGCTGTGATCCTTCTTGTTGCCCTGCAGGTGCTCGGTCAAATGGTTGATGCGCTGGGTCAACAGCGCAATTTGCACGTCAGCGGAACCCGTGTCCTTGTCGTGCGTCTTAAACTGTTCAATCGTCTTCGTCTTTGCTTCCATAATTAAATGAGTGGCGAAGAATAAATTTTCCTATGCTTGCTGTAAAGCGAATTAAAGCTGCTTTTTTGCCCAATGCCAGACCAGCCGGGCGCTTGTCCGCCCGGTCAGCTTGAAATTTTCACCAATGCGCAGGCCTTCCACCCAGAAAATGTCGCCCGTCTCGGTTGCCGCCAGAACCAGTTCCCGGCGGCGCACGGCGGGAATCTTGGCGTTCACAAACAAATCCTGCAACTTAGCCGCCGATTCCAAGCCGATGGGCTGAAAGCGGTCCCCTGCCCGCCAGTGGCGCAATACAATTTCCCCGCCGATTTTATCCGCATCAAAAATTTCCTTCCGGCGGGACGGGGCTTTTTTGGGACGAAGCCGGGCGGGGTTTGATTTCCACGCGCCGACGGATTTGTCCACGGCCCAACGAATATTCAAACCGGCAAAATCCATCCGCCCCGCCCTGCCCGACAACTCAAGCTTCAACTCGTCCGTCTTGAATTTTGCCTCCGGATCGCCAGTCGTTGGTGTCAGATGAAGTTTCCCGGCCGCATCGCGCGCAATGGTCAACCGGGGACTGATGCTCACATATTTCCCCCGCGCCATGCGAAGCTGTTCAACCAGTTCAAAATCCGTGAAGGCACCCAGCTCCGTCAATTGCCGCTGCAAAACCCGCCGCTGCACCGCGACCGGCAATTGTTCAAAACCAATTCCCGGGAGCGCCAGCCACCTGCCCGCAGGCGGCTGGCGCTCCCACGCACGGGCGGCTTCGCTCACAAATTCCGCCTCCGCGCCGACAATCTCCATGGTGCGCAAAACGGTTTTGGACAGTCCCGGCTGGTAATCCTGCCGCAGCAACGGCAATAAATGGTGACGAATGCGGTTGCGGAGAAAATCGGAGCAATCGTTCGAGGCATCCGCACGGAACCGGATTTTGTTTTCGCGAGCATATTCCAGGAGTTCCATTTTGGTGAAACCAAGCAACGGCCGGACGAGCGGGATCCTTTTGTTGACGGGCGACGATGAACGCCATTTCATGCCCGCCAATCCATCGCCGCCTGCGCCACGCAGCAGGCGCAGAAAGAAAAGCTCCACCTGGTCGTCCGCGTGGTGCGCCAGCACGACGGCGGAAATTTTATTTCGCAGCGCGATCCGGGCCAGAAAATCATGGCGCAGTTTGCGCGCCCCCATCTCCACGGAAATTTTCGACTGCGCGGCAAACGTGTTCACGTCCGCCCATTCAACGTAAAACGGCAGCGCCAATTGTCCCGCCATCCGGCCGACCAGTTTTTCATCGGCATCGCTGGCCCGGCCACGTAGCTGATGGTTGAAATGGGCAACGCAAACCTTCCAGCGATTCTGCTTCGCGAGCGAATGAACCATGTGGAGCAGCACCATGGAATCCGCACCGCCGGAAACGGCGACGAGGATTTTAGCGCCAAGCGGAAGCAGCCGGCGCTGCTGAATTTCCGCGGCGACGCGCTGAAGGAATTCACTCACACCGGCATCCTAACCGATTGGTGGAACCGGGCAAATGCCGGATTTTTTATTTGGGGACACACTGAACTCAGGGCGCGAGTTGCAGCCGGTAAAACCGCTGGACGAAGTTCGTGGCGTCCGGATCACTAAACTGCCAGAGGCCGCTGGTGCCAAGCGTGTTTGTCACCAGCGGCTGCCAGGAACCGGAATCAAGCAGGTTGGTGGTGGCTTCAAGGATATAGGTGTAGCCTGACGCGCCCGCGAGATTTAAAGTCACCCCGCCATCGCTGGAAGACGCGACGCTGTTGATGAACGGCGTGGTGTTGACCGAAGGTGCGGGAAGGATGAACACCGTCTGGAAATTGGTGCCAGCATGGCCGTCCGTAATCGTGCAGATGAACTGGTCGGCAACGTTGTTGGTGTTGGAATAAATGAGCAGCTTGCCGGTGTCCGTCAGCGTAATGCCGTTGGTGCTGACGCTGACGTCCGCAAGCATGACCGCATCCCCATCCATGTCGCTCCAGTTGGTGGCGAGATCGGTGATCATAATGTTCAGGGCAAAGTTGCTGCCGTTCGTGTAGAACGCGGCAACGGCAACCGGCGGATGGTTGGTGACGACCTGCTCCAGCAAATTGGTGGCCGGCTGATAACTGGCGTCACCAGAATAAACGGCTGTCACGAAATTGGTGCCGCGCGGCAAAGATGCCAGGTTCGTGCTGACGGCCTGACCGGCCATGACCGGTTCCACGTCAAACGGCGCGCCATTCGTGAAAAACCGGACTGTGCCGGTGGCGTTTGCCGGTAAAATACCGGCGGTGAAAACCAATGCGCTCAGGAACCCAGCCGGGGTTTCCGGTGAAGTCAGCGTGACGGTGGCGGGATTCAAATTCACCGTCAGCGTGGCAATGGCGCTGGTGCTGGAACCACCGGCGGCGGAGGCAACGACGAAGTAATCGCCGGCGAGCGACAGGGTAAGATTGGAGAGCGTCAGCGTGCTGTCGGTCTGCGCGGCAAGCGCGTTGGTGCCGTGGAACCACTGATACGCGACGGGCGTGCAGGCGCTGGCTGCCGTGGTGAATGCGGCAGTGCCACCGACCACATTGGTCTGACTTTGCGGCGGGAGGAGAATCTGCGGCGGATTCTGGTCTTGCACCAGAATCACGTTCGTCGAATAAGCAATGTTGCTGTAAAGGTCCGATACGGCAATCACCACCACGTTCGTGCCAACCGACAAATCCGCGCCATTGGTCGGAATTTGTGAAATGGCCGGCGGCCCGGACAAATCGGTGGCGAAAATGTAATTGGTGCCGGTCACATCCGGCATGGCCGCACCGCAATTGGTGTCCGCCGCGAGCACCAGGTTGGTAAAACTCCATTCAATGGTGGGCGGTGTCGTATCCCGCACAATGACGCTGCGCATGGCAGAGTTGGTGTGGCCATTGCCATCGTCCGCCGTGTAAATCAGCCTGTTGGTGGCGGCAACATTGACATTCACCGTGCCGCTGATGGTGACCGGCACCACCCCCGCGCAGGTGTCAACGGCAATTACGCCGGGGTCGGTGAAGGTGCCGCCCAGCTCAACTGTCATCGGGTTGCTGCCATTCAGGGCAATGACCGGTGCCTGCGTGTCCTGGACCGCCAGCGCGGCGCTGTTCGTGGCGCTGCCATACGGATTCGTGACCACCACGGAAACCAAGTGATCGGGCAGATGCACGTTGTCCAGCAAGAGACTGCTGTTGGTCGCGCCGCTCACGGGGATGCCATCCAGATTCCATTGGATGCTCAGCGGCGGCGATCCGGTGACGACAATGGAGAAGGAGACGCTGCCACCGCATTCGATCAACTGGCTGTTGGGTCCGCTGGTGATGCCCGGCGGCGTGGGAGTGGATTGTGTGGCGACCAGCGTGGCGGTGTTATTGGCGGTGCTTACTTCCGGGGTGACAGTGCCGACGCTGATCAAATTCGTAAACATGCTGCCAGCAGCATCTGGCGCAAGCGTCACCGTAAAATTGGTGCCGGCAGATGCGGCCAGCGTTCCGACCGGGCAGACAAGCTGTCCTGCCGAATAATTGCAACCGGGCGCGGCGGAAATAAACGAGGCATTTACCGGGACGGTATCAGTCAATATCACATTGGCGGCGACCTGCGGTCCAAGGTTGGTGACGGACAGCGTGTAAACCAGATTTTGCCCGGGCATCAGTGAATTGGTGGCCAGCGTCTGGCTGGCGGCGATGTCGGTAAACACCGCCAGACAACTCGGCGGGACATCGGTTAAGGAAATGGAATCCACATACCAACCAACTGCATAATTCCCACCATTACCGGTGTCCGTAGAGCAATTCCAGCGCAACTGAACTGCCTGACCGGCGGCGGCCGCCGGCAACCTGACGATCACCTGCTTCCAAGTCTTGGTATTGCCCACCCAGGCAGATCGCCCACCGAGAGCATTATCCGACGTGGTGGTGATGGTGTTGTTGTAACCATTCGTAACGAAGCTCCCGCCAGCAGCCAAAATATCTGTGAACGCCCCATTCCCGATGCGGATCTCCAAAACACCACCATCGTAATAGTAATAAGTCTTGGCGGTGCCACCGCCGCCGTAAGCGACATACTCCAGACTGTAATTCTGCCGGAACGAAAGCTGGGCGCTGGTGGAAATAATGTTTATCGGCGGGGTGACCAGCGCGTTTTCACCCGGATCCGCCGAATCCGAAATGAACGCCGAATTCGGAGCCGTATCATAGCCGGCCGTGGTGGTGTTCCAAAGGTTGGCATTGTTGAAAACATTCACGCTCGTCCATCCCGCCGGCAAAGCTGGGACCGCGACGTCGTCAAAGTTCTGCGTCAAGCCGGAAGCCTTACCCAGCGGCAGCGCAAAGGCAACCGATCCCAGATCGTTGGTGCCGTCCTGCAAAAGCATGATGGCAGTCAGATTGGAACCACAAGTGCCTGCGGCGGTGAAGGTGAACGATTGGCTGTTGGTGCCGCCGAACGCAGCCAAAACGCCATAGTTTTGCGGGCCGCTTGGAGCAAGCACGTTGGCGCTTGGCTGGAGCGTGGCCACCAGATTACTGGTGGCAAGATTGCCCGTGTTTTGAAGGCCAAAGCTGACAGTGACGGTTTCTCCGGGATCAATCGCGCCATTCGCCGGCACGGCACTTTCCGCCAGCAGTGTGCAGTTGCCGCCCGCAATGGCCGGGGCAAAAACCAGCGGCGCGAGCGCGTTGATCAAATTGGTCCCGTTGGGCGTGCCCAGGCCGGTGCACAGGTCATAGCCCGTTTGCGCGTAATAATTGGTCGGGCTGCTGCTGGACGTATTGTCACCCGTGGTGATGTCATGAAAATTATTGTTGTAAGCGGCGTTGCCAGCCATGGCATAGAGCGCCGGATTGAGAAAACCAACCGGCGGTTTGGCAGCCTGCGCGGCCTGCTGATTGATCAGCGCAGTATAACCCGCCCACAATGGCGCGGCACAACTGGTGCCGCCCACCGACTGACTCGAACCGTTTCCATAAATGACATAAACATTGTCGCCGGCCAGCGCCACGTCGGGAATATTGCGATACGTGGTGGAACCGCCGTTTGACGCCATGCTGATGTTGGTCTGCCAATAGGGAATCGCGTAGTAAGTGCTGACACCACCGCTGCTGCCTGTGCCACCCCCCCAATTCCAGACTGTTTCAGAAGCATATGAACCGCCGGCACTGGTGGTTGAAAGCGTGGTGCCGCCCACCTGAGTGATGTTGGTGCTGTCGGATGGAAACGGCACCGCGCCGGTGAAGGCATCTGAATCACCCGAGGCGTTGAAAAACGACTGTCCCTGCGCGGCCATCTGTTTGAAAATCTGCTCTGACGTGGCATCCGGAGAACCACCACCCCACGAACAGCTCAACTGTTTGGCCAGATTGTCATTGGCCATGCGACTCAAGATGGTGGACCAGGCGGTGCTGCCGTTGGGGGCTTCATAAACATAGATTTTGTCCAAACCTGGAGCCATGGAAATGGCCATTTCAATGTCCAGCGAAACCTCCTCCGCACCGCTGCCCGGCGTGGCTACCCCTCCGTTGATGGGGACATTGGTCAACACCACTCCGGTGCTGATGCCCGCCTGGCTGATGTAAGAAGCGATGTCGTTTGAATAATACCCATCAAACTGCACCAGGCCGACCGACTGCCCGGCACCAGTCAGCGCCGTCCCCGGGACATAGGCCGCGCGAAAATCATTTCCCATGTAAGTCCCACCAGAACCGGAACCGGAGCGCGGCGCGGCGGCGGATTGTGCCAAAGCGGGACGCGGCCGGAAATTCGGATGTGGCCGGGAATAATTGTCCAGCCCGCTGACATTCAGCAAGGCCATCGGGGCCTGCACCGACGGCTGCGTGTCGGGCGCATAGAAATTCCGCGCCTCCCTCGGATGCCGATAGGTCCGCAGAGTCACCCCAAACATGCGTTCCGCCGTGGCCGCTGTCCCCACCACGTCCACCAACATCCGGTTTCGGTGCGTGCCGACGATTTGAAAACCATTCGTTCGCGCAAAGTCCAGCAAGCCGTTGTAATCTTCGGGCGACGGACCAAAGCGGGCCGTGAATTCCTGCGGCGTGAGGTATTTCTGATAATTCGGGTTGGCCGGATCGTAAAGCTGCCGGATCAAATCATCCAGTTCCGGCTGATGGCGCAGCGGGAGGCCGATGGTGAGATGCAGCAGATTGGTCGCCGGCACCTGGCCCAGTGGAGTTAATTTGCCCACGATCGCGGGCATGCGGTCCGGCAATCTCTCCCGGCCGGGCAGCGCCGCGCGCCCGGACACCAGCCCGCCGAACCAGAACAGCGAAACCAACGCAACTATTCGCGCGAGGGTGGAGAACATATTCTTGAGGGTTGATTTTGACAGCCTAATGAAATCAAGGCAAGCGGCGGATGCGATAAAAGCACTGCGGCGTGCCGTTGTTGATGTTGGTGAAACTGGTGGTGCCGGTCGTGGCCAGATTGGTGCCCAGGATCAACCAATTGGCCCCGGACAGGTTGGTTGCGTATTGCACCTGATAGGAAACGCCGGGCAGCGAAATCCAGCTAAAGGCAAAGGAGTTGTTTTCCGCAGTGAACGAGGTAAAGGAGGGCATTGGGATGGGCAGCACGCTCACATCATCAAGGCCGAAATAATAAGCATTGTTTTCGCCTTCAAATTGCAGGACGGTGTTTGTGCTGGTTGCCGCGACCACAAAGGTCAGATTAGTCCAGACAAAACCCGCCGGATTGAGCATGGTGTAAATGGTGTTGGCAGTCGTGGAGTTCGTGTTCCAATTCACCCCAAACTGTTCGGGAGATCCGCCGTAGGGATCCGAGAGCCAGAATGAAACCAAATAGTTCTGCCCGGGCAAGGTCACCAAGTTTTGCGAAAGACTGCTTAAGACCGAAGGATTACCAAACCCAAAACAATACGCGCCCGAGTGCGGTGTCAGGACGGAGCCGCTTTGCACCCCGTCGTAAGAACTGTTGTTGGCAAGAGTCCACCCCGTCAGATCGCCCGTCTCAAATCCGCCGTTCGCCACCAGTGTCTGGCCGATTTGCAGGTCGAAGGGAATGCTCTGCATAAGGCCGCTGGAGAGGTTCGTGAGGTTTGCGCTGCCGGAATATCGCGCCGCAGTTAACGTGGTCGCCACCGGGGTGAGCGAAACCGCGACATTGGTTTCGGCTCCGGCTGAAAGCGTGCCGGCACTGGGAGTCACCGCAAGCCAGGCGGCTGAACTCCCCATGGCCCAATTTACCGCCAAACTGCCGGTATTGGTCAGCATCAACGTCTGCGTCGCGACGCTGAAAGGCCCGCCAACCGGACCGGTGGAATTAAAACCCGCCAGGGGCGCGACCCACAACGGATCAGGCATGGCCAGGGCATTAATCAAATTGGTGCCCGCCGGCGTGCCCCAGCCGGTGCATAGGTCGAATCCCGGCACGGCAAAAAAACTGGCGGGACTGGCACTCCAGGTGTTGGAGCCGGTGGTGATGTCGTGAAAATAGAAATGGTAGTTCGGCCCCTTGGCCAAAGTATAAATGGCTGGATTGACAAATCCGACCGGTGCATTGCCAGTGGCCGCCGCCTGCTGATTGACCAGCGCGGTGAAACCCGCCCACAAAGGTGCCGCACAACTGGTTCCGCCCACCGTGGCACCCGAATTGGTATTGTAAATAACATAGAGTTGACTGGCAGTGAGCGCCACGTCGGGAAGGTTCCGAAACGCGGTCGAACCGCCATTGGCCGTCATGTCAATCCCCTGCTGCCAGACAGGCAGACTGTTTGAACTGCTGATGCCGCCGCTGCTGCCGGAGCCATCGCCGGAATTCCACACTGTTTCGGACACATACGCCCCCCCCGATCCATTCATCGTCAGGACCGTCCCGCCCACTTGCGAAATATTCGCGCTGCCGGACGGGTAATTGGTGTAGTTCGGATTGTCCACCGCCCCGGACAAGTAGGCGTCCGAATCACCGGAGGCGTTGAAAAAAGATTGTCCCTGTGCCGCCATGTTTTTAAAAATATTTTCGGTCGTCGTGATCGGGCCGCCGCTCCACCCCCAGGAGCAGCTCAAATTTTTCACCGTGTTGCTCGCGGCCATTGCGTTCAAAATACTGTTGGGCAGTTTCCCCTCAAACACCACAACGCGGGACAACCCGGGTGCCATGCCAATGGCCAGTTCAATGTCCAGACAGACCTCGCTGTTGCGACTGCCAGCCGCACCGGTGAAGCCGTCCAACAAACTGGTCGTCAACGGCACGTTTGGCTGGCCAGGCAACAGGTTTTCATAGTTTACAATCGCGTTGGAATTGAAACCGTCGAACTCCAGCAAACCGACCATCTGTCCCGAGCCGTCCAGCGCGGTGCCCGGCACATAGGCGTTCCGAATATCCTGGCCGAGATACGAGATGCCGTTCGGAGCGGACCCGCCCTTGGGCAGCATCGCGGGGGCACTCATTTGAATCATCTTCGGATGCGGTCTGGAATAATCACTCAAGCCACTCACATCTGCCACGGGCAACGCCGCGTCCACCATGGGTTCCGTGTCCGGGGCAAAAAAAACCCGCGATTCGTTTGGATGTTTGAAACGCTCCAGCTTGATATGAAAAGCCCGCTGAATGTCCCCCACTCTGGCCTGCACACTGAGCAGCAAGCGGTTGGGGTAAGTCGTTTTAATGGTAAAACCATTTGTCCGCGCGAAGGATTGAACCGACGCGTAATCCTTTTCCGTCGGCCCAAACCGGGTGGCAAATTCTTCCGGAGTCAAAAAATGCCGGTAATTCGGGCTGGCCGGATTATAAACATCCGCCAAGAAAGCGTCCAAACCCGCTTCATCGCGCAATGGCAGACCAATAGCCAGCGACAACTCATTGGTTTTCGGCAGGTTGCCAATGGCAGTCAGCCGCCCGGTCCCTGGCGGAACATGGCCGGACAGCATTTTCCAGCCGGCACCAAAAACGGGACAGCCATCCGCCGCACAAAGCAGGCCGATGGCAATTAACACTCGAAAAATGGCGTTTTTTTGGGAAAACATTTGATTCCGGCTTCCTTCTGCCTGATGAAGCAGTCAGCGTTCCAAACCTCGCACACACGCCCCGCAAAAAACCGGGCGGCAGCATTTTTCCTCAAAAAAATTTACCGGATGTCCGTAACCGGCTAAAATCCTGTCGTGTCCGTCCAGTTCACCATTCTTGGCAGCGGCTCCCGAGGCAATTGCGCCTACGTCGAAACCGCCGAAACCCGCATCCTTGTGGATGCCGGGTTTTCACCCCTGCAAATCCGCAAACGCCTCGCCAGCTTCGGCAAGACCCCGGAAAAACTTTCCGCCATCCTAGTCACCCACGAACACTCGGATCATATCGCCGGCATTCTCGGACTCGCGGATAGATTTCAAATCCCCGTCTATTGCAACCGGCCCACGCAGGACGGCACCCTCTGGGCCTTGAAGGCAAAATGGGATGCGAAAAAGAAACCCTCGTTGGACGGACCCGGCGGCACGGATCATCTCAAATCCAAAATCAACTGGCGATTGTTTGAAACCGGTTCCAGTTTTGAAATCGGCGACGTGGGCATCGAGACATTCTCCATTCCCCACGACGCGCAGGATCCGGTTGGATTCATCCTGCACACGACCGCCGGCAACATTGGTTTTGCCACCGACCTTGGGCACGTCACCAAGCTGGTGCTGGAACGCATCCGCGCCGCCAACGTGCTCGTCCTTGAATCCAACCATGACGTGAAAATGCTGCAAGATTGTCCACGCCGCTCATGGGCTTTAAAGCAGCGCATCCTGGGCCGTCACGGACACATTTCAAATGTCACCGCCGCCGAGACCGTGGCGCAAATCATGTCCGCCGCGCTGCGGCAGCTTTACCTCGCGCATCTGAGCCGTGAATGCAACAAGCCCGAACTCGCCGAGCACATCATGGCCGAGCAACTCCATCACATCGGTGCCACGCACGTCCAACTGCAAGTCGCCGCGCAAGATTCGCCGTGTCAGACGCTGGAAATTTGAACAGCCCCACAGCAACCATGGCTGACATCCGATTTCAGACAATCACGTCGCTCGAACGGCCCGACCTGGCACCCTATCGCACACTGAAGCGTTCCGCTGAACACGCGAAGCTTGGCATCTTCGTGGTGGAGGGCGACAAGGTGTTGGACCGCCTGCTGGAAAGTGAGTTCACGGTGGTTTCCGTGTTGTTAATCGAGGAACGGCTGGCGGGGTTCGATCCCCGTTTGCGGGCGCGGCCGGAAAAGGAAATCACCGTGTTTGTCTGCCAGAAGTCGGTGCTGGCGGAAATGGTCGGCTTTGAGATTTATCAAGGCGTGCTGGCCATCGGAAAAATCCCCGAACCGGTGTCGCTGGAACACATTCTCGCCGCCAGCCCGCATCCGCGATTCTTCGTCGCAATGGACGGACTTTCCAACGCGGAAAATGTCGGCACGCTCATGCGCAATTGCGTGGCCTTCGGCGTGCAGGCGCTGATCGCCGGCGAAACTTGCAGCAGCCTGTTTTTGCGCCGCACCGTCCGCAACTCAATGGGCGCCCTCTTCAAACTGCCGGCGCTGGAAACCACCAGTCTGGTGCAGACTCTGCAAACTCTGCGCAGGCAAAACATCCGGTGCATTGCCGCGCATCCGCACACGGACGAAAAAGTTTTGTCAAAGGCGGATTTCACGGGTGATTGCTGCGTCGTCGTCGGCAGCGAAGGTCACGGAATTTCCCCGCAAGTTTTGGCGGCGTGTGACGAGGCCGTGGCCATTCCCATGGCGAACGAAGTGGATTCACTGAATGTCAGCGCGGCGGCGGCGGTGTTTCTTTACGAAGTGAACCGGCAACGCGGACGGAGTTGACCCGGGCGAAAATTTCCGCTGCAACACGGAACGTTGCTGGCCCCATACCTCTGCAAGTTGTTCGCTCAGGATTTGATTGTTTCAATCATCACCTCCGCGTCAACACGTTTCCCTGCCGAATTCAACGTGGTGAAGAGCCCCAGCCAGAATCCGATTCCATAAAAAATGTGACTGGCCACCAACAAAGGCATGGCAAACAGGGCTCGGACCATTCCGGCAGTTCGCATTGAAATTATAGTTTGCCCAGCGACGGCGCACAAATAAAACAGCAACGGCACCACGGCGACCAGATGCAGCCAGCGCGATAAACCGATCAATTCAACGATCACCAAATCTGCCAAATACAAGACAAACAGTGGCGGCACAAAATTGAGCGCCGAACCGGGTGTGGGGTGCAACCGGAATTGTTCCGCCCGGCCCCGCCCGTAGGTTCGCAACATTTTC
>JAJXXI010000424.1 GCA_021781185.1 bacterium | reverse complement strand
CAACCCAATCAGGTTGAACCACAACAGGGCGGCAGCGTAGCGACGCCAGTCCATTTCCTCCTTTGGATCGCATCCAGCGAAGCGATAGAACAACCTTTCCAGCCCGCCGAACAGTTTTTGAAGAAAGTGATTTTCTCCAGAATAAATTCGAGCCATCCAACCGCCAAGCAACGGTGTCAACGCCAGCAAGACACCGAAGTAAGCCGCCAATTGAATCCAATCAAGTTCACTCATTTCCATTATGTTGGCCGCAAACGCCTGGCAAAACTAATTAAGAAAGGGGGCAACCGTGTTAAGAAATCATAAAGATTGCCGGAAGGCGGCGCTTTGACCGGCCGGCTTGCTTCCAGTTAGGCCGGAACAATCGCCTTGGAATGAAGCCTGGACGGTCACGCACTCAGCAAGCGTTCTGAAATCAAACTCCATTCCGCCATTGTCCGTTCATAACATTCCCGACCCCGTGGTGTCCAAATATTTTAATTTGCTTTGAAGTCCTTTCAGGTTCGTGGCTGTGGCAACTGCATTTTCAAAGGTTGGCCACTTTGACGAAGCCTGAAATCATCCGGCAGTGAATCCTCTTACTTTAAGGTTGATTTGCCAGGCTGGCTGGATGAATCGTCACCAGCAGGATGTCATTGAATACCTCCAAATGGAGATTCGAATGCTGAAGGAACTACTGGGCAATCCGCCGGACTGCTCGGCAAGAGGATCTCCAATATCCAGTTGCTTGGTAAAGAGAGAAGGCTTCAGTGGAAGCAAGCCGAAGATGCGCTGGAAATCTCGCAGCCGCGGGAGCTTCTTTCAAAACTGTAGCAGCCGACGTCAGGAGGCTCCATTTCCCCTGGAATTCCTGAAGTTTGAGCCTCGTCACCCCGGCTGCTACGGGGTTTTGAAAGAGCCTCACAGGAGGTGCCAAACGCGTTTGCCATCTTGTTCAAGATTTCGCTATATTGACAAAAGTGAAGGAGCGGTTTTTTTGCAGGAATCTGCTGGCAGTCCAACTTCGGCCAAGTCTGCGACTGTCATTGCGTCGCTGTTGAACGGAGCGCGCTAACTTGGGGATCAGGGGGCAGTTCTAATGTCATAAAAATGTGGCGCAAATAGAAGCAAATGGTTATATGCTTTGCTCATATCCATCTGTGAGCGACATAACCTTGATATTGCAGGCGGTCGAACGAGGTGAGCGTAAGGCTTCGGAAGAATTGTTGCTGGCGGTTTATGAAGAGTTGCGGCGGTTGGCTGCGGTGCGGCTGGCGCAGGAGGCATCCGGGCAGACGCTGCAGCCCACGGCGCTAGTTCATGAGGCGTGGCTGCAATTGGTTGGAGCAGGGGAACGATCATGGGAAAACCGGGGGCATTTCTTCGGTGCCGCAGCTGATGCCATGCGGCGTATCCTGATTGACAAGGCCCGTCGCAAATCCCGCCTGAAACACGGCGGCGGTCAGTCGCGCCTGAACATTGATGAGCTTGAACTGTCCGAGACGACTCCGGATGACAACATCCTGCTCATCAACGAGGCGCTGGAACGTTTGGAAAAAGAGGATCCCGAACAGGCGCGAGTGGTGGTGCTGAAGTTTTTCGGCGGGCTGACCAATCGGGAAGTGGCGGAAAACCTGGGCATTGCCGAGCGCACGGTGGACCGCCAGTGGGCCTGCGCCAAGGCGCGCTTGTTCCGCTGGATTCGTTCCTGAACGGATCAGAGGTTTTTCTGGCGGAGAAGACAACTCCATGACGCGTTATCTGCTGACCTTCCTGATGTGAATACAGCAAAGAAACTGGAAGACGCCTTATTCTTCACTGCGTTGAACCTGCCGGACATGGAGCAGCGAAACTGTTTTCTGAACCAGGCCTGCGCGGGCAATCCCGCCTTGCGCGCGACGGTGGAGGAGTTACTGGCCGCACAGGGTGGGGCGGAGCATTTCTTTGCGAAAGGAGCCTCGGGGCTTAGTCTGCCGCCGGAGGAAATTCCGAAAGCGGTGAACGAAGACATTAACGAAAAAGGCTTCGTGGACGAACAAATCGGCGCGAAGATCAGCCCCTACAAGGTGTTGCAAAAACTGGGGGAGGGTGGCTGTGGAGTTGTCTACATGGCCGAGCAGGAAAAACCCGTGCGCCGACGCGTGGCGCTCAAGGTGATCAAGTTGGGCATGGACACCAAGAACGTCATCGCCCGGTTTGAGGCGGAACGGCAGGCGCTGGCCATGATGGATCATCCAAATATCGCCCGCGTGTTTGATGCGGGTGCCACGGAAACCGGCCGGCCGTATTTTGTCATGGAACTGGTGCGCGGTGTCCGGATCACCGAGTATTGCGACCAGAACAATCTCGATACGCGTCAACGGCTCGAACTGTTCATCCGGATTTGTCATGCCATCCAGCACGCCCACCAGAAGGGGATCATTCATCGGGACATCAAGCCGTCGAACATTCTCGTGACGTTGCATGACGGCATACCGGTGCCGAAGGTGATTGATTTCGGCATTGCCAAGGTCATTGAGGGCAAGCTGACGGAGCAGACGTTGTTCACGGCCTATGAACAGCTGGTTGGCACGCCGGCTTACATGAGTCCGGAACAAGCCGAGATGAGCGGACTGGACGTGGATACGCGGAGCGATATTTATTCGCTGGGCGTGCTGCTTTATGAGTTGCTGACGGGCAAAACGCCTTTTGACCAGAAGGAACTGATGCAGTTCGGTCTCGAAGGCATGCGGCGAACCTTGCGGGAACGCGATCCTCACCGGCCATCCACCCGGCTGGACACATTGCAAGGCACGGAACTGACGGCGACGGCTCTGCATCGGCACGTGGAGCCGCTCAAGCTTCGCTCGTTGCTCCGGCATGATTTGGACTGGATCGTAATGAAGGCGCTGGAGAAGGACCGGCGGCGACGTTATGAAACGGCGAACGGCCTGGCGATGGACGTGCGGCGGTATTTAAACAACGAGCCGGTCAATGCGCGTCCGCCGAGTCGCCTGTATCGCCTTCAAAAGCTGGTGCGGCGTAACAAGGTGGTTTTTGTCTCCGGGACGGCGGTGGTCCTCTCTCTGGTGGCAGGCTTGTGGCTTGCAACCTGGATGTTCTTCCGGGAACGCGAGGCGAAACACGAACAGGCGGTTTTACGCGAGCTGGCCCAGCAGTCGGAAAAGCGGGAAAGCGAATTGCGGGAGCAGGCCGAAGCCCGGGAAAAAATCATCCAGGCGGCCATTTTGGTCAGTCAGGGAAACTACGACAAGGCCAACCGGCTTCTGGACGAAGTGAAAACGCCTCCGCCCAAACCCAGTTTCGATGGCGTGGCGGCGTATCGCTCGGTTGGAGACTGGCTGGCGGTTCAGGGCCGGTGGCAGGAATCTGCCGACCGCTACCTGGCGCTCATGGAGATTGACAGGCTGGATAAATGGGGCGCGGTGACGCTGGATTATCAGGCTTGCGGCGTGGTTTTGATCGAAAGCAAAGAAGTTGGCCGATACCAGCAGTTTTGCCGGACTACCATCGAGAGTTTTTTGACCACCACCAACGGCGACGCCGCCGGTCGCATTCTCAAGACCTGCCTGCTGCTGCCGCCAGACGCGGATTTGTTGCAGGAAGCCCGACCGCTTGGCGTGGCGGCCGAAGAGTTCCTGATTGACACAAATTCTCAAAGCTTTCCTAGTTGGGCAGCCATTCCTGTCAGCCTCTGGAAATATCGCCTGGGCGATTACGAACAGGCGGAGCGCTACAGTCGTTCTGGCTTGAACGAAACTGACAATGTCTCAGCGCAAAACGCCACGCTGCGAATCTTGTTTGCCATGGCGGAATATCGAAAAGGGAATGCTAATGAAGCTCGATCAGAACTGGCCAAGGCCAGCAGAACCATACGGGCCAATTCTCAAGTGTTGCGGCAGCGTGGGAATGCTGGCACAGGGTTTTGGTATGACTGGGCCTTTGCCCGGATTTTACTGGCCGAGGCTGAGATGCTGACTGGAGAGAATTAGGAGGCTTTCAGCGGCAAAAGATTCAGAACAGGATTTGTCAGGCAGTGGAAATTGTTGCCTCCTTCCTCCTGAATCGGAGCACAAGTGAGTCAAAAGCCAGTCGCTTTATCTGCCACATTGTTGCGGCTGGTCTGAGACAAGGCGCGGCCCTCCGGGGAGTCTTGAAACGTCATGGTGTAACCTTCGCTCCCCGTAAGTATACCATCCAAGCTGATAAGTATCACCTGTTTCCGCTGGAACCGATTGCCGCCACGCCGGTCTTAATGGTGCCGCCTCCGATATGACTGCAATTCACGCTGTAAAATTGGGCACTGGTAGTCAATGTGCCGATGCCCAAGTCGAGGTCGCAAAGCCGCTATTTTTGGATAAGGGCAGTTTTCATCGGCGCACGCGTCGGGTGCCGCGGGAATCCGCCAAAAAATTCACAAATTATTTGAAAGAGCAGGTTTGCGTCGGAAGGCAGGGCGTCTTTTCGCGCGTTCTCCTTCGGTTTGTGGTGTTGGCTCAATGTCGGATTTATCAGTTGATTGGGCCGGTTGCTTTGGATTGTCTCACGCCACAGAGCGGTTGCGCCGTCGGGCGGGTAACTTGAGTTGCAATTTTTTGGCGGACTTTTTAAGGGGGTGGCGCGTGTCTAGGATGAAGCCCAGCATCAACCCCATAAAAGTCATTTGCTGTCGTTTTTCCAAAACACAATCGAACCCCAAAAATATGAAAGCAAAACTAAGTATTTCAGTTCAATTTATGGCCGGTATTGCCGTGGCGTTAATGACGCTGGCAACCTGCAGCGCGCAGACGCTGGCCAATCGCTGGAGTTTTAACGCGCCCGCCGGCGGAACCACCATCACCGATTCTGTCGCCGGCGTCGTGGCGACACTGCAGGGCACAGCTGCCTTGACGGGCATCGCCGTCTCGCTGGACGGCAGCAGCGGCTGTTACGTGAACTTGGCCAGCGGCCTTTTGAGCGGCATGCAATCAGTGTCGCTGGAAGGCTGGGCGAACAGCGCGGCTTCGCCAGACAACGTGCATTTGTTCGAGTTCAGCGACGGTGCTGGCACCGGCAATGCCTATCTTCGCTATGTGATCCACGACGGGGGAAACACGGACAATCAATTTGAACTGGCCAACGTCAGTGGTTTTCCCAGCCAGAAACTCAACTCAGCCGTCGGCTGGGGCGGAGTGCCGGTGCATGTGGTTTGCGTCTATGATCCGGTAAACGGTGTGCAGGCGGTTTACACCAACGGCATTTTGGAGGCCGTCCGCAGTTTTCCCGCCAACCAGACGCCGTTGAGCAGCGTTTCCTCGAACGAGGCCTCCTTGGGGCAATCCCCATGGTTTGCCTATGGCGATCCTTACATGGCGGGCAGCATCAGTGAATTTCGCATTTGGAACGGCGCTTTGAATCCGCTGCAAATTGCCGCTCTCGACGCGGCAGGTTCCGGCGCGGTAAGCACAAATTACGGAACAGTTTCGGCGATACAGTTGCAGGTTGCCTTCACGATGCAGCAGAACACGCTGCAACAGGCGGTTGTCCTGGCCACGGCTTCCGGTCTGACGGTGCAACCCAACATCGCCTCCATCGCCACGTATTCCTCCGGCGACACTAACATTTTGACCGTCAATGCGGGCGGTGTGATCACGGCTGTAGCCCAAGGCTCGGCAACCATTACCGCCAGCTATGCCGGCCAAACCAACACGCAAACCATCACCGTGACTCCGGTAATCGCCACGCTCGTCCATCGCTATGGCTTTGCGAATGATGCCAGCGACTCCGTCGGCGGCGCCAATGGCACACTCAATGGCAGCGCCGCAATTTCCGGCGGCACGGTGACATTGGACGGTTCCAGCGGAACTTATGTGAGCTTGCCTGTCGGCATTTTGACCAACTTGACGGCGGTGACCTTTGAGACCTGGCTCACGAACGCCACGTCGCCGGACAATGTCTGCCAGTTTTCGTTTGACGACGGCACCGGCACCGGTGGCAGCTATCTGCGCCATATCATTCATGATCAAAGCAATGGCCGCAACCAGTTCGAAATGACCGCCGGCGGAAATTCAGACCTTGTTGGCAACCCAGGTTTCGGCGGGCAATACGTCCATGTGGTTTGCATATACGACCCAACCGCAGAGGTGCAGGCGGTCTTCACCAACGGTGTGCTGCATTCGGTCAAGACCGGCTTTGCGATTCCGGGCGTAAATAATTTGTGGAGTTTCGGCGGGTCGCTCGGCCGCTCGCCGTGGTGGGCTTACGGCGATCCTTATATGAGCGGTGCGGTTGATGAGTTCCGCATTTACAGCGGCGAACTGACGCCGCAGAAAATCGCGATGGACTATCTCGCCGGTCCGGATGCTTACAGCACGAACGACCAGGGCGCGCTGGTTTCCATCGCGCTACAGGTTGCTTCCACCATGCCGATGTCCTCATCGCAAACCTACGGCCTGGTGGTCAACTATACCGGCTTGACGAACTTCGACATCGTCCGCAACAGCCTCTTCCCGGTCGCGGGCCTGACCGTGACCTCCAGCGATACCAATATTATCAGTGTCGGAGCGGGCAAGACGCTCACCGCCGGCAATCCTGGCATCGCCATGCTCACGGCGGTTTATCAGGGCGTCACCAACACCGCCACCATCACCGTGGAGCGTCCGCCGCTGGCCACGTTGATCCACCGCTACAGTTTCAATGAGGGCAGCGGCACGACCGCGCACGATTCCATCGGCGGTGCCGATGCTACGTTGCAGGGAACGGCGGCGTTTGATGCCTCTGGAAACGTTGTTCTGGACGGAACTTCCGGCTGCTATGTCAGCCTGCCCGCAGGAGTTTTGACCAACTTGACGGCCGTCACTTTTGAAACGTGGCTGACGAACAGCACCTCGCCGGACAATGTCTGCCAGTTTTCGTTTGACGACGGCACCGGCACCGGAGGCAGCTACCTGCGCCATGTCATTCACGATCAGAGCAATGGCCGCAACCAGTTTGAAATGACCTCTGGCGGAAGTTCGGACCTGATTGGCAATCCTGGTTTCGGCGGCCAGTATGTTCATGTTGTGTGCGTTTACGACACAACCACCTCGGTGCAGCAGGTCTATACAAATGGCGTGCTCGCCTCTTCCAAAACCGGGGTGGCGCTGCCGTCGCTCAGCGGACTCTGGTCTGATGGTGGCGCGTTGGGGCGTTCCCCCTGGTGGGCTGACGGCGATCCGTATCTCTCTGGCGCGATCAACGAATTTCGAATCTATTCCGGACGACTGCTGCCTGATGAAATCATGGCATCCGACATTGTTGGACCGGACACGGTGCTCACCACCAATGTCACCATGAACGCCGTCAGCAGCGGCAGCGGCAATATCACCTTCTCGTGGCCGGTGGCCAGCCCGGGCTTTACGCTCTATTCCAGCCCGACACTTGGTTCGAGCGCGGTTTGGACCGTTGTGACCAACAATGTCAGCATTGTTGGCCAAAGTTATCAGGTAAGCGCTTCTTCAACGGGGGGAACGCAATTCTTCCGCTTGAAGCGCTAAAAGTTAAGGACATGCTGCGGGGCTGGCGTGACCAGTCCCGCAGCGTTTTACACAATTCTTTATGAAGTTCAAGTCGACACAGACACCGGACGAACAGGGTGTTGCCAAAACAACCAGCGGATTCACCTTGATTGAGCTGCTGGTGGTGATTGCCATCATCGCAATTTTGGCGGCATTGCTGCTGCCGGCACTGGCGCGCGCCAAATTGAAGGCAACGCAAGCCACATGCCTGAGCAATCAGAAGCAACTGGGCCTCGCTTTGGTGATGTATGCCGGGGACAACAATGACGCCATCGTGCCCTATAACACCACTGGATCAACTTGGAGTGGCGGCGGTTTTTGGAATTTGCCGGGGGGAGTATCCGACACCGTTTTCTCCGCGAAGATTTTCGCGGCGGGCGCCTCATTGGGCGCGGCGGGCGCCGAGGCATACATGCAGGGAATTCTAAAAACCAACAATCCGTTGTTTCAGTATGCCCCTAATCCTGGGGTTTACCATTGTCCCGGCGACGTCCGTTATCGCCTGACCCCCAAGCCGCTCCCAACCGT
The DNA here is from genome assembly GCA_021781185.1 of bacterium. Lineage (GTDB taxonomy): Bacteria > Verrucomicrobiota > Verrucomicrobiia > Limisphaerales > UBA11358 > UBA11358. Next base: position 5,146 of record JAJXXI010000424.1, on the reverse strand, counting down.
TGGCTGGGCTTATGACAGCTACGCCAAGACGCAAAACATTGCCGGCGACCCTGGCTCCGGTTATTGGGGGCTTGGATCCACTTACAAGAAGTTGTCGAGTGTTACCGCCAGTTCTTTGACCTTCGCTTTCATGGAAACGGCCGACTGGCGCGGGTTTAATGACGGCACCTGGCTGGAATATTGGAGTGGCGCAGGCACTTCCTCCCAAAAGATCGGCCAATGGTATGATCCGCCGGCCATGTATCATGGCGATGTGAGCACTGCGGCCTTTTGTGATGGACACGCCGAATCTCACAGGTGGACCGACGCTTCGATCATCGCCGCCGGGAAACGCGCCGCCAGCGGCGTGGCGGTTACGTCATTTGCCGGCCCCAACTCGGGCGTGGATTACAATTACGTTTACCAGGGCTACCGCTATCCGGGTTGGCGTTGAGGGCGTGCCTTGCGCCATATATTTGTCAGGCTTCAATGCCTTGCCATCTAATGGGTATCGTTGGCGGCAGACGAAAATAACTATGAATATAAAGTTCCAGTTTGGTGTTTTATCGCTTTTTGTGGCTGCCATGTCGGCCTCGGCTTTCACGCTGCCCCCGCTGCCGCCCATGCCGGCCGTTCCCCAGCCGCTGCCGGAGGACAGCGTGCCAATGGGTCCGTTGTCCAATTATACGGAGGTGAAGCTGGACCTGCCCATTGCGCCCGGCCCGTTTCAGCCGACCTGGGCTTCGATCGAGAAAAATTATCCCGGAACCCCCGCGTGGCTGCGCGAGGCCAAGTTCGGCCTCTGGGTGCATTTCGGTCCGCAAGCCTCCGGCGAAAGCGGCGACTGGTTTGCCCGCCGGATGTATATTCCCGGCACGCTAGCCTATAAAAATCATCTGAAAAAATACGGCCCGCCTTCCGAGTTCGGTTACAAGGAAGTGTTGCGAGACTGGAATCCGGTCAAACTTGATCCCGCCAAACTCACGAAAATTTACAAGGACGCCGGCGCGCGCTTTCTGATGATCCAAGGCGTGCATCACGACAATTTTGACCTGTGGAACTCCCATTACCAGCCGTGGAATTCGGTCAACCTTGGGCCGCACCGCGACTTGATCGGCGAATGGGCAAAAGCCTGTCGCGCTGAGGGAATGCGTTTTGGCGTCACGTTTCATCATGAATACACCTGGTGGTGGTGGCAGGCGGCGTTTGGCAGCGACAAGACGGGGCCTCAAGCCGGTGTGCCTTACGACGGCAATTTGACCCTGGCTGACGGCAAGGGCAAATGGTGGGAAGGCTATGATCCTCGCCGGCTTTATGGCATCAACCTGCGCGAATACAAAGGCGTCATCAAAGCGGCCAATTCGGATTGGAGTCCGCCGCCGCCCGGCATTTTCTGGCGTCATCTGGCCTATGCCAAGTGGTATGCCACGCAGTGGGCACTGCGCATGATGGACGTGATTGACCAATACCATCCCGATTTCATCTACACCGACGGCACCGATCAGCAGCCGTTCAGCGGCAGTGGCACGGGCACCGGCTACAAGTGCGACGCCATGCAGCGGGTCATCGCGGATTTTTACAACACCACGCTGGAACGGCGCGGCAAGGTGGACACGTTCAGCATCGTGAAGTTCCGCAAGAAAACCAACGGCACGGTCAACACCGAGGAAGGCGGCATTCCCCGCAGCATCAAGACGGATCAGGCATGGATTGCCGAGACGCCCGTGGGCGACTGGTTTTACGAGCCTGGATTCACCTACGACTCCGGCATGATTGTGCGTTATTTGTTGGAAGAAGCCTCGCGCGACGGCAACGTGGCCGTCTGCATTTCGCTGCTGCCGGATGGTTCCCTGGACGAGGGAAGCTTGCGGATGCTCAAGCAGATTGGCGAGTGGATGCGCCTGAACGGGGAGGGTGTTTACGGGAGCCGCGCCTGGGTAAAATACGGTGAGGGCAAACAGCACCTTCCCGGCGGCAAGCTTGGCTCATGGCAGGCAAATTGCGTTTTTTCGACCGATGACTTCCGTTTCACGGTTGGCTCGAATGGCTGTCTTTACGCTTACTGCATGACGGTTCCCGCGCCGGGCGCGCAATTGAAAATCATCTCGCTGGGCACGGACGCAAAACTGCTGGCCGGACCGGTCAAGTCGGTTTCGCTTCTGGGCAGCGCTGCCAAGCTCGACTGGAAACAGGAGGCAGACGGGTTGGTGATCACCTGCCCGAAAGAGATGCCCTTTCACACCGCCGTGGGTTTCAAGATTGGTCCGGCGCGAGCCATCGGCACTCTGGCCGCCGAACACACTTTGCAGCCCAACAATTGATTTTAATGAAGTTAAACCGTTTTCAAACCATCCTGGCCGCATCCACATTCAGTCTCGCCGCCGCCATTTCGCTACACGCCTACACACTGCCAGATCTGCCGCCCATGCCACTGGTCAAACCGGCACCGGTCAACTCCATGCCGATGGGCGATCCGGCGAATTTCCCGGAGGTGAAGATGGATTTTTCCATCGAAACCAACGGGCCGTTTAAGCCGACCTGGGCGTCCATTGCCGCCAATGTTCCCGGCAACGGCACGCCGGCCTGGTTGCAACAGGCCAAATTTGGCATCTGGTTTCACTACGGCCCGCAGGCCAACCTTGCCAGCGGTGACTGGTCGGCCCAGCACATGTATCAGCAGGGTTCGTTTGCCTATGACAATCACCTCGCAGGTTTCGGCTATCCCGCCACGAACGGCTACAAGGATGTCATCCGCGCCTGGGACCCGACAAACTACAGTCCCGCCGGACTGGCCCAGTTGTTTTACAACGCCGGCGCGCGATTTGTGATGGTGCAGGGCGTGCATCACGACAATTTTGACAACTGGAACTCGCGCTACAATCCGTGGAATGAAATGAACTTCGGGCCCAAGCGTGACACGATGGCGGAATGGACCAATGCGCTGCGCAGTCTGGGCATGCACTTCGGCGTGGCGTTCCATCACGAATACAGTTGGTGGTTCACCCAGCCGGATTTTCTGAGCGACAGCACGGGACCCTTCGCCGGCGTGCCCTACGACGCTGTGACCGCCACGAACAGCGCCGGCACCTGGTGGCAAAACTACGACATCCGCCGGCTTTACAACCAGGACCTGCACAAATACCAGGGCATCAGCACCCCGACCACGAGCTATTGGAATCCTAGCCAGGGGATCTTCACCAACGACCTGGACTACTGCCATTGGTATGCCACGCAATGGGCGTTGCGCATGCTGGACGTGATTGAGAATTACAAACCTGATTTCATTTACACCGACGGCAATTCGACCCAGCCCTTCAGCGGCTACGCGACCGGCACCGGTTACAAGTGCGACGCCATGCAGCGCGTCATCGCGCATTTCTACAACCGCACGCTGGAACGGGACGGCAAGCTGGACACGCTGGCGGTGGTGAAATTCCACAACGGTGACCGTATCGGCACGACGTTTGAAGGCGGTTATTCTTCAACTATCAAGGAAGATCAGCCGTGGTTCGCGGAAATGGCCATCGGCGACTGGTTTTGGAAGCCTGGCATTTCGTATGACAATGGCGGGGCCATTGTTGACCGCCTGCTGGAAGCGGTGTCGCGCGACGGCGCGATGATGGTGAACATTCCCAACCGTCCGGACGGTTCGCTGGACAGCGGCGCAACCAACATGTTGCTGGGTGTCGGCCAATGGATGGCCATCAACAGCGAGGGCATTTATGGCAGCCGCGCCTGGGTCACGCCGACCGATGGCAATTTCCGCTTCACAGTCGGCACCAACGGTTATCTCTACGCCTACTATCTGGGCGTTCCATCCGGCGGAACGCAATTGACCGTCTCCTCGCTTGCCACCACGTCGAATTTGTTGGCTGGCGCCATTGGTTCGGTTTCGCTGCTCGGCAGCGCGGCCGCATTAAGCTGGTCGCAAACTGCCGCCGGCTTGGTTGTCACGTTGCCGGCGGTGATGCCCAGCCTGCCACCGGGCACGGCGATTGGGTTGAAGATTGGCCCGGCCTCGGCCATAGGCAGCGCCACGCCGGCGAATGTCATCGCGTTGCCGGAAACCAACCAAATCAGCCTGTCGTGGTATTGTCCGTCGGCCACGGCTACGTTCAACGTGAAACGCTCGTTGACGCAGGGCGGTTCTTACATGCCGATTGCGACGAACCTTACGGCGATGGCTTACGACGACACCAATGTTTCGCCTGGCTCCCTCTATTTTTACGTCGTGACCGCCAGGGACGCCGCAGGCGAATCGGTGAATTCATCGGAAACCTCCGCGTCATTGTCCGGTGCGCCGTCTGGCAACTGGCTCACCGAAGATGTCGGCGGCGTCGGCGCGACCGGTTCATTCGGCCTTTCAGACAGCGTGCTTACCATCCAGGGTTCCGGCGCGGACATCTGGGATTCTGCCGATGCATTTCGCTACGTGTTTCAGGCGCTGACCGGCGATTGCTCCCTCACAGCGCGCGTGCTGAACATGCAGAACACGACGGGTTGGGCCAAGGCCGGTGTGATGATCCGGGAATCGCTCGGTCCAGCATCGAAATACGTCATCAACTTCATGTCGCCGGCAAACGGCGCGGCGCTGCAACAGCGTGACATCACCGGCGGCTCCGCTTCCGGCGTGAGCAACAACCCCGGTCTGGCCGCGCCGTATTGGGTGCGGCTCGCGCGTGCCGGCGATGCGTTCACATCGTTCATTTCACCCGATGGCACCAATTGGACCCAATCCGGCACCACCACGGTGAGCATGAATGCGAATGTCTATGTCGGCCTCGTTGTCTGTAGCCACGTTGACGGGATGCTGTGCCAGGCGCAGTTCGACAATGTGAGCTTTTCGTCCTCCGCCGCGGTCGTTTCTTCGCCCCTGCCAGCCTTGATCCACCGATACAGTTTCAATGAAACCAGCGGCACCACCGCGCACGATTCAGTCGGCGGCGCGGATGGAACTTTGAACGGCAGTGCGATCTTTGACGGGAATGGGCGCGTCGTTTTGAACGGCACCAGCGGGACTTATGTTGCCTTGCCTGGGAACTTGATTGCCGGTCTCACGGACGTGACGATAGAAGCCTGGGTCACCAATTCCGTTTCGCCTGACAACGTGGCGTTGTTCTCCTTCGACGACGGATTGCAGGACGGCACTGGCGGTGGTTATTTGCGC
>JAJXXI010000574.1 GCA_021781185.1 bacterium | reverse complement strand
CTCGATGGCGTCGGCCTTCGGCAACACACCGGAGAGCGCGAAGAAGCAGACCTGCATGATGGTGTTGATGCGTCCGCCCATGCCGCTTTCGCGCGCCACCTTGGTGGCGTTGATGACAAAAAATTTGCCCTTCTTCGCCAGCAACACCTGCTGCACCGGCGTCGGGAGCGTCGCCCAGATTTCGTCTTTCGAATAAGGCGTATTCAGGAGAAATGAGCCGCCGGGCACCAGGCTGCGGAGCATGTCGTAGCGCTCCAGAAACACCGGCAAATGGCACGCGACGAAGTTGGCCTTGGAAATCAAATATGTCGAGCGGATCGGCTGCGGACCGAAACGCAAATGCGACACGGTCATTGAACCGGACTTCTTCGAGTCATACACGAAGTAACCCTGCGCATAATTGTCCGTTTCCTCGCCGATGATCTTGATGGAATTTTTGTTCGCCCCCACCGTGCCGTCGGCACCGAGACCGTAGAACAAGGCGCGCACGACATTAGCCGGCTCGGTGGAAAAATCCGCGTTGTAATCCAGGCTGGTGTTCGAGACGTCATCCTTGATGCCGACCGTGAAATGATTTTTCGGCGCGGCGGCAGACAAATTATCCAGCACACCCTTGACCATTGCCGGCGTGAATTCCTTCGAGGACAAGCCGTAACGGCCAGTGAACACCTGTGGCACCGCCTTCAAATGCGAACGACCGGCGGCGACTTCTTCCATCAGCGCTGTGACGACGTCCTGGTAAAGCGGTTCGCCCGTCGCGCCCGGTTCTTTGGTGCGATCGAGCACGGCGATTTTTTTCACGGAAGCCGGCAGTGCTTCAACAAAGCGTTTGCCGTCAAACGGGCGATATAGGCGAACCTTTAGCACACCGATCTTTTCACCTTTGGCCACCAGATGCTCCACTGCTTCATGCGCGGCTTCGCAACCCGAACCCATCAGCACCACGACGCGCTCAGCGTCCGGAGCACCCACGTAGTCGAATAAATTGTATTTTCGACCGGTCAGTTCCGCAAACTCGTCCATGACCTTCTGGACAATGTTCGGGCAGGCGGAATAAAAGCCGTTGGCCGCCTCGCGGCCTTGGAAAAACACGTCGGGATTCTGCGCCGTGCCGCGCAAGACCGGGTTGTCTGGCGTCATGGAACGGGAGCGATGTTCGGAAATCAGCTTGTCGTCAATCAACGCGCGAATCACCATTTCGTCGAGCAGTTCAATCTTGGAAACTTCGTGCGACGTGCGGAAGCCATCGAAGAAATGCACAAAGGGGAGCCGGGATCGCAACGTGGCCGCCTGGGAAATCAGCGCGAAATCCATCGTCTCTTGCACGGAAGCCGCGCCCAGCATTCCCCAGCCGGTCGAGCGGCAGGCCATGACGTCGCCGTGGTCGCCAAAAATGGAAAGCGCGTGGGTTGCCACCGTGCGCGCCGTGACATGGAAAACCGTCGGCAGCAATTCACCGGCAATCTTGAACATGTTCGGAATCATCAGCAGCAAGCCTTGCGACGCGGTGAATGTCGTGCTCATGGTGCCGGTCTGCAACATGCCGTGGACGGCGGCGACGGCACCGCCTTCGCTCTGCATCTCCACGATGGCCGGCTGGGTGTTCCATAGGTTTTTTTTGCCTTCGGAAGCCCACTGATCGCACCATTCGGCGATGGGTGAGGAGGGGGTGATGGGATAGATCGCCATCGTTTCATTCACACGATAGGCGACATAGGCGGCGGCTTCATTGCCGTCAATTGTTTTGAAAACAGGGGTCTTTTTCATGTCAAATTCAGTGGGTGAGGTTGGTTGCCGGCTATATTTGGTTAAACTGAAACTTTTAATTATTACTGCTGCGTTCTACGTCAATTCTTGAAGTCAAACTAGGCCACCTGCTGGTGAGCGACTTCCCCTATTTTGCCAAAGGCGTGTCGCTGGTTGCCAAACCACCGCTGGCGGCACCGCTCCGTGCCCAGGGATGAATCAAAATCAAAACCGCCCCGCAACATGCTTTCAGAAATCAGCCGTTTAGTTTTGGCAGTGGTCTGAGTGTGATAGATGTCCTTATCCGGATCAATGTAGTTGAAAAGGAGCCACCGAATGGGGATTGATTGGTGGTAGATGAAAACAACACAATCGTCGGGCACAAGCCCGGTTCACCAAACGGTGGCTGGGGAATTTGAAGTCAAAACTGGCGGGAAATCAATCCTGATCGGGTTCACGGATCAGCGGTTGAGTCCGCAGGCCGGCAGCGCCAGTTTCTGGGGTTGGCTGCGGCCCCTGGGTTGGCACAAGGTTTTGGCGGCGGCGTTGCCGCAGGTGGTCTGCACCCCTAAAATTGAGCCATGAGGAGGTTCTTTCAAAACCTCTGTTTGTTGGGGATTATTTCTGGTTTGTTTGAACGGAACGGCGGGCGGCGCGTCTGTCTTTCATGGCTGACCTCACGACGATTTTCCACCAGCTGCAACGCCAGCTTTTCCCCACGGTCACGGCCGAACTCGGGCCGTTGAGCGCCTCGGACCAGCAATTCTGCGAAGTCATGGCGCTCACCGATCTGGGGCGCTTCACCCGCCGCTACGCATGGTGCGCAACGGTTGTCCGCCCTGTCCGCGCACCTGGCTGGCCACGCCTTCATCGCCAAGAGCGTTTATCAGTTTCCCACCACCGGCGCGCTGATTGACGCGCTCAAATCCCGGCCGCTGTTGCGCCAGCTTTGCGGCTGGGAGAGCGCCGGCGAAATTCCCAGCGAACCCACCTTCAGCCGCGCCTTCGCGGCCTTTGCCCACGACCAAGTTGCCCCAGCAAATCCACGAACAGATCGTCAAAACCCACGCCGGCACCAAGCTGGTGGGCCATGTCAGCCGCGACGCCACTGCCATCGAGGCCCCCGAACGGCCGGCGGCCAAACCCGCCCCCGCCGCTCCGGCGGCCCCGCGCCAGCGGGGCCGGCCCAAGCGGGGCGAAGTCCGTCCGCCCGCGCCGCCCAAACGCCTGGCACTCCAGCCAACGCGCACACTGGCCGAAAATCTGGCGGACTTGCCGGTCCGTTGTGACGTGGGATGCAAACGCAACAGCAAGGGCCATCAGGAAAGCTGGATCGGTTACAAACGGCATCTGGACACCGTGGACGGCGATTTCCCGGTTAGTGCCGTGTTGACCAGCGCCAGCGTGCATGATTCGCAGGTGGCCATTCCGCTGGCGCAACGGACCGCCCAGCGCGTCAACTCCCTTTACGACCTGATGGACAGCGCCTATGACGCGCCGCAGATTCACGCCTTCAGCCGCGCCC
>JAJXXI010000044.1 GCA_021781185.1 bacterium | reverse complement strand
GACCGGAAATAAGTTAATCAACAAGTCAATTTTTCCAGCCGCCATTTGAGGCAGGCCAATCAACGCCAAGGGAACAAAACCTGCTTCCTTTGGCGTTTTACATGGTGACGAGCAAAATTCTGGTCATAGACGACGAGCCTTGGTTGCGCGAAATGATCCGGCTGGCGCTGGAACAGCAACATTACGAGGTGATCGAAGCAGACGACGGCGTGGAGGGCGCGGCCAAAGCCCGTGAGCTGCTGCCCGACCTGATTCTCTGCGACGTCAAGATGAACAACCAGGCGGATGCCGGCTACAACACTCTTGCCCGGTTGCGCGAGGACAGCATCACGGCCGCCATTCCGTTTATTCTGATGACCGGTTTTGCCGATTCCGCCGGCATGCGGCATGGCATGGAACTGGGGGCGGACGATTATCTGCCGAAACCGTTCAAGGTGGATGAACTTTACGCCACGGTGAACACCCGGTTGCGGAAAGTGAAAACGGTCCGCGACGACGCCGAACGGAAGCTCACCAGCCTGCGCACGCAAATCTCGCTCATGATGCCGCATGAGATGCGCACGCCACTCAATGGCATCATTGCTAACGCGGAACTGCTGGCCACGGGCACACACAGCCTGGACGCGGCCACGATTGCCGAGATGGGACAGGAAATCAGCGAGTCCGGCCAGCGCCTCGAACGGCTCATTGAGAACTTCCTGTTTTACGCGCGTTTGGAGATCGTCGCCACCGACGCCGAGAGCGTCATCTCGCTGCGCGGCGCAAAGATTGCGAATCCGGCGGAGCTCATTCGCAACACGGCCATTGGCCAGGCAGACCTGGCCGGCCGGATTGAGAATCTGACCTTGAATCTGGCGGAAGTTCCCCTGCCCATGGCCGAGGAATATTTCAAAAAGATCGTCACCGAACTGGTGCAAAATGCCTTCAAATTTTCAAAAACCGGCTCGCCGGTGCGCGTCAGCCTGCAGCCGGTCGGCGAGGACATCGAATTTTCCGTGCAAGACCAGGGGCGCGGCTTTACCACCGAACAAATCCTGCGGATTGATGCGTATGTGCAGTTCGAACGGCAAATGCAGGATGAACAGGGTCTCGGCCTCGGACTGGCCATCTCCAAGAAGCTGGCGGAATTGCACGGCGGGCGGCTGACCATCACCAGCACCCCTGAAACCGGCACTACCGTCACCATCAAGCTGCCCAAGGTCAGGAAACTTTAGCCGGTCAAAACGGCAGGCGGGCGTATATCTTGATCAGCCCGGGCAGGTGAAGCATCGGGATGCCATTTTCGACCAATTGGCCCAGGAGAAATACAATAATTATCCCGACCAGCGGCGCAAAATCCATTTTGCCCAAACGCAGCGGGATTTTCCTCAATGGTTTTAGAATTTTCTGCGCCGTGACGTTTACATAATTCCAAAACGGGTGTTTCCCGAAATATATGTAGCTGCTAATGAGATACAGCAGCAGCAATCCGCTCAACGGAAATTCCCAAACCAGATAACTGCCCAGCCCGATGACGAGCGACTGTTCGATGCGTTGAGCCATGGAAACCAGCGGCGGGCAGATTTGCAGCCAGCTTAACCACCAGCTCAACAACCACCAAAGCCCCGCCCCGCCCACGAGCGGAAGCAGTATCTTCGCCCAGACCGGCCAGCCATCCACGCGACCCAAAGGGATTTTTATCAGCCGATGAATCGGATCCGGCCCTTTCAGCAACGACAGAAACAGCAGCCCGACATAAAAAACCCCCAGCATCAGCCCGAAACTTAAAAAGGAGAACAGCAAAATCCGGTCGAACCAGTCGCTGCGAAAGGAAAGCACCACCACTTCCAAATCCAACTGGCCCGTCCAGCCAGTCATGCCGCCGATCCAGCGGTAGATCAACGCCCGCAGCAGCAGCAGCGCCGCAATGAAAACGAGCAGATGCCAGCGGCGGATTTTCTTGGGACTGGCCGGCCGCAGCGTGCCCATGAGGGTGGCCGGCGTCCGCCTGGACAACGGGTCAAAGCGGATGGAGCGCCAGTTGAGCCACAGCAGCAACCCGGCGAGGTTCAGGATGAAATCTACAATTCCCATCGGGTGACATGAGACGGGTGAAGGGCGCCCATTGTCAAGTGCGCAGCCCCTCTGACACCCGCCACCGGCCATTCGCCAGGCCATCTCACATCATCTTCAGCAGCGTGTCGGCCATTTCACTCGGAGTGACCGCGACGCCGATGCCGGCCGCCTTGAAAGCGGCGATCTTCGCCTCGGCCGTGCCTTTGCCGCCGCTGACGATCGCGCCGGCGTGACCCATGCGACGTCCGGGCGGAGCCGTGGCCCCGGCAATGAATCCAGCCACCGGCTTCCTGCAATTAGCTTTGATCCACTCGGCGGCTTCTTCTTCGGCAGACCCGCCGATTTCACCAATCATGATGATGCCGGTCGTTTCCGGGTCGGCATTGAAAAGTTTGATGACTTCGAGATGGGACGTGCCGTTCACCGGATCGCCACCGATGCCGACGCAGGTGCTCTGGCCCACCCCACGCGACGTGAGTTGCCAGACCGCCTCGTAAGTCAGCGTGCCGCTGCGCGAGACCACGCCGATATTGCCCTTCTTGTGAATGTAGCCCGGCGCAATGCCGATGCGGCAGCCGCCGTGGGAATCTTTGCCTTCGCCGGGCGTGACGATGCCGGGACAATTCGGCCCGATCAACCGGGTCTTGGTGTTGCCCTGCAGGGCGCGTTTCACCCGCACCATGTCGCGCACCGGAATGCCTTCCGTGATGGCGACGACGAGTTCGAGTCCGGCGTCCGCACCTTCAAGAATGGCGTCAGCGGCAAACGGCGGCGGAACGAATACTGCACTGGCGGTCGCGCCGGTTTGTTTCACGGCGTCGGCAACGGTGTCGAAGATTGGCACCTTCTTGCCGCCGTGTTCAAAGCACTGGCCGCCCTTGCCGGGCGTGACGCCAGCGACGATTTGCGTGCCGTAATCAATCGAGAGTTGCGCGTGTTTGGCGCCAAAGCTGCCGGTGATGCCTTGGACGAGAACCTTGGTGTTGGATTTGACGAGAATGGACATGATAAATTTACGATTTCAGATTTTTGACTCACGATTTCAATTCAAAACAATTCGTTCCGCTGTGCCTTTCTTTCTTTGACGGCGCGAAGCAGCCTGACAGCTTCCAAATCTTTTCCGCGTCCCGTGGCCAGCTTTGCGGCAATGAGCGCATCAAGATTTAACATTCTAAATTGCCCAAAGGACATGCTGTGTAAAATAGACTGCCGCAATGTCCGCT
>JAJXXI010000154.1 GCA_021781185.1 bacterium | reverse complement strand
CAGATGGCCGGCCTTGTATTCCGCATTGCCCGCGTTGAACAGCAGCGCCGGCGATTGTTCGCCGGTCTGGAGAATTTTTTCGTAGGCGGTTGCCGCCTCGGCAAATTTGCCCTCCGCATAAAGCTTGTTGGCGGCGGAAAAGCCGGCGTTCACGTCCGCCGCGAAAAGATTTCCAGCCAGGAGAAATGCGATCGCCAATGCAAAAAACCGGCAGGAGACGACGAGAAGCGCGGCTGGCTTGCAGATCTGGAACACGTTTACCAGGCTCCGGCGGAGACTAAATGAAAACCGTTTCACGTCTTCACCTCCTGAAGTTCGCCGATGGTTTTTTTAAGTTTTGTAACAATGGCAAAAAGTTCCTGGCGCGTTTGAATTGGCGCATAGCGGGCTTGATTGCACTGCTGAAACAGTTCACGAAGCGATTCCATGGTCGTTGGACTTGCACCAAGTTGGACGTGCCGAATGTCAACATCGGCTTCGGTGATTGCTGTTGCGGGACAATCGAGACGCTCGCCGAGCTGTTCCTGCAATAACCGGAAGAGCATGGCAAAGAACTCATCCGATTTATTTTCAGCAGCAAATTTGTTCAAATCACTCAACCCACCTGCAACAAGTTGCGCCACCTGCCGCCGCCGCCGCAGGCGCGGATTGTTGGCCAGGCTGTCGGTGCGTTTGCGCCAGATCAAGGCGGCGAGAAACGCCAGCACGGGCACGCTTTGCAACGCGAGAAAAACCGGCTGCGTCACGAGCGGGCGGCCGCCCGTTTCGAGGGTCCCGAGCTTGTCCTTGATGGGCAGAATGTCCGGCGGTGCCTGGTTTTGCGGGGCGGAATTCCGGGCGGACGCCAGGGTGGGCAATGGCGTGGCGGCGGCGGCATGAACGATCAGCGGCACGCCGGGTTTGGCCAGCGTGTGATATTTGCCGTCGTCGGGATTGAAATAGGAAAACGAAAACTCCGGGAGTTCGTGAACATCGGGATTTTCCGGCGAAACGATCTGCTCGAACGTTTTCGTGCCCTGGAAACCAAACGCGTCGCTGGCTTCGAGCTTGCTGGTCGGCGGATAGGTTTTGAAATCGCTCCAGGCCGGTTGTGCCGGCAGCCGGAGCGCGTCGAGGTTGCCCCGGCCGGAAATATTGACCCGCACCGTGATCGGATCGCCGACCGTGACCGTCGTCGGACCGGCAGTGGTCGTCATGGTGAAATTACCGACGGCCCCGGTGAAATTCGCCGGCTGATCTTTCGCCGGCAACGGCAGCGACTCCACGCGGGCGGCCTCGGTGGCGAGAGTGATCTGCTTTTGTTCGCCCTGGTTAAACATGAAAAACGGATTGCCCTGATCCCGGGACGGCAAAACCACCACCACACTGGCGGTGAACGGCCCGAGCGTCAGTTCACCGGCCCGGGCGGCGGTGAGTGGAAAGGCCGCAGGCAGGACGGTATAAACACGGTTGCCCACCTGCACGCGCCGGCGTTGGTTTTGCTCCCAAACGGGACTGCCGGCGCTGAAACCATCCGTGGGCGAGCTGGTGAGCTGGAAATTTCCAAAATTTTGCACGTCGTCGCGCAGGTAAAGCTCCAGTCGCGCGGCCTGAGATTCGCCGACATAAACTTTTTGTTTCGGAAAGACGAGCCGCAGAAAGGCGACTTCATTGCCGGAATTCACCGCGGCGGCGGAGGGCGCACTGGCCTTGGTGACGGTGAGTTTCAGCGGATCGGTGGAAAGCGGCTGGCTGCCGACATCCGCCGTCAGTGCGGGAATGGTGAATTCGCCCGGCCGCTGCGGCGTCACGGAAAAGGTCACGGTGACGATGGCGGTCATCGCGCCATTATCAATGCTCACGTTCTGGGAGGTGCCGGTCTGGGTGATTTCCAGCCCGGAAACCTGCGGGGCCGGCACGTTGCGCGGCTGGGCGCCCTCGAACGACAAGGATAAAGTCGCGCTCTCGCCCAGTGTGATCGTGTCACGGTCCAGCGAGGCGGTGAATGATGCCGCGCCGGCCGTGTCGTGAATCAACACGCCGGCCAGCAGCACCATCAACATTTTCAGGGTAAACCGCATTTCGCTTTCGTGCCTTCAGACAAACACGAGGCGGAAATGTTCATGATTTTTTCGGAACACAAAAGAAGAAAAACTGGGCGGCCAGATCCAGCCGTCACCGCCGTCAGGGAGTTCTGACGTGTATCTGGACAGCGTTCTTAATTTAGGTGCCAGGCTTCATTTCAGGCGTGGTTGCGGCGAGCAACCGCCAAGGCCGTGGGGCATCGCTGGCCTGATTGATCCAGAGCCGGCCGCGCCGCTTGAACCGGCCTTGCAGTTGGCCGCACTGGAATTCCATCACTCCGCTGCCGGCGGGACAACCTTCTGCCGCTCGCGCCTCATCGCGGATGTGAGCGCGATGATTTTCGAAATATAATTGATTTCTATGGTTGCCGCCGGAGGCTGTGGCTGTTCCCGCCGGGCACACCAGCTGGGGAGGTTTTGCAAGATTTGGAGCACGCCGGTGGCGGCGGCAAAACCATCCGTCACAATAAATATTCCAAATCCACACCCCGCCACCGGCCACCGCATAGGCGCATGGAGCCTGAGCGTGTCATCCACCGCACACTCCAGCGGGCCGCCACTGCGGCCGCCTGTTCATAGGACGTCGTCGCCACCGCCATGAACCAAAGCTTTTCGGCCAGACCGGGCGTGACCTTTTGGTGCGGCGGCAAGCCCCACGCCCGCTGTTGGGAACAACGTCATTTTTTTCGTGGCCGGCTCCAGCCCATAATCAACGGTCGGTTTTACCAGCCCCAGTTCGGTGCGGAGCGTCCGCAGCCGGCGTTTGCGTTGGCGCAGCGGGGAAACCTCGCCGGTCTGGTCGGCAAGGGCTTGCAGTCGTCGTTCCAGTTGCTGGCGGCCTAACTGTGCGCAAAAAAAGAGGCCAGCCTTTCGGCTGGCCTGTTTGAAATCCTCAAATAATTCAAACTGTTTGTTTTTTGCGCAAGATGCGAACCGTGCTGACGCCCAACGGCATCAACAGCAGTGCCCCGGCAACGAGCGTCGAAGGCTCGGGAACACAGGCTGAAGGTGTTTTTTGGCAATAGACTTCAACACTCTGGCAATTGGTTTTGTAATATTCGGGAATATTAGTGCATTCCAAGCTGGTGCGACCATCCCACTGGCCGGCATCGCAGGAAATGGAGCATCCGTCCTTGCAGGTGATGACCACAACGCAATCACCTTGGTAGTCGTTTCCATTTTTGTCGTTTTGGTAAGTGAAATCGCAGAAACCTTTCG
>JAJXXI010000374.1 GCA_021781185.1 bacterium | reverse complement strand
TCAGACATTGAACTTGAAGAGCAGCACGTCGCCGTCTTTCACGACGTATTCCTTGCCTTCCATGCGGTAAAGCCCCTTTTCACGCGCGGCGGCGACGGAGCCTAATTTCACCAAGTCCTCGTATGCCACGGTTTCGGCCTTGATGAAGCCGCGTTCGAAATCGGAGTGGATGACGCCCGCCGCCTTGGGCGCGGTGTCGCCGGCGTGGATCGTCCAGGCACGAACTTCTTTTTCACCGGCCGTGAAATAGGTCCGCAGGCCGAGCAGATGATACGTCGCCCGGATGAGCCCGCCGACGCCGGATTCGCTGACCCCTAGTTCCTTGAGAAATTCCTTCGCCTCGGCGTCGGTCAAATCAATCAAATCGCTCTCGATTTGTGCGCTGATGACCACGGCTTCGCAGGCGAAATGGTGCGCGGTGTATTCGCGGACTTTTTTCACGTAAGCGTTCTGGTCGGCGGTGGCGAGATCGCCCTCCTTGACGTTGCAGGCGAAAATGGTCGGCTTGTCGGTCATCAACCAGAACAGGCGCGAAATGGCCTTGTCTTCCGGCGTGAGTTCAAGGGTGAGCGCGGGTTTCCCGGCGTTCAGGTGCGGCTCGATTTTTTTCAGGACGGCTTCCTGGGCGAGCGCTTCCTTGTCGCCACGTTTGGCGTCTTTGGCCACGCTGGCGAGGCGTTTCTGAACGGCTTCCAGATCGGCCAGCACGAGTTCGGTGGTGATGGTTTCGATGTCGCGCACCGGATCCACGCTGCCGGCCACATGGTGGATGTCCGCGTCCTCGAAACAGCGGACGACCTGCACAATGGCATCCACCTCGCGGATGTGCGTGAGAAACTTGTTGCCGAGGCCTTCGCCCTGCGACGCACCCTTGACCAGGCCGGCGATGTCCACAAATTCAATCGCCGCCGGGATGACGACCTGCGTCCTGGCAATCTTCTGCAAAACATACATGCGTTCGTCCGGCACGGTGACGATGCCGACGTTCGGGTCAATGGTGCAGAACGGGTAGTTGGCGGCCTCCGCCTTGCGCGTGCGGGTGACCGCGTTGAACAGGGTTGATTTGCCCACGTTGGGCAGTCCGACGATTCCAGCTTTAAGCATAAATTAATTGTCCGATTGGTCCGGGGTTGCTTGATATTCGTGGCGCGGCTGATGACGGTTGTGTTTGGCCAGGTGCCACGCGATGTTCGCCCCGTCAAACAGGCCGGCCACAATCAGGCAGATGCCGGAAATGTGTTGCAACCGCAACAGCGTTTTCTCGCCAAACCTGCCGTGGCCGCGCGACACGCCAAAACTCAGGATGAGAAACCACAGCATGGTGCCGGTGAAAACCCCGGCAACACATGCGGCCCGGGCGGCCAGGGCCTCGTCCACCCAGTCGTGGGCCATCAGGTTGGCCGAGAGCACAACCCAGGTGAGCAACACCCCGAGATTGCCCAGCACACGCACAAAGCCGGTCATGAAAGCGGAATGGGGATGGAATTTCCGCTCGATGCTGGCCTCCAGTTTTTCGGAGGCGGCATCCAGCTTGGTTGGCACCTTCACGGTTTGCGCCATCAAAAACTTGAACCCGAGGAAAAGCAGGAAGGCAAAACTTAAAACCTGCATCGAGGCCCGCACGATGCCGTGATCAAAAAACTGCGACAGGCCGGTAAAGGAAATGGCGCAGTATGTCACGTCCATCACCGAGGCACCCAGGCCGATGAGGAACGCCCAGAGAAAGCCGCGCTGCGCCCCCTCATTGAGAATGGTGAGGTTGATCGGCCCGACCGGAATCGAGGCGAAAATCAAAGCGCACAGAAAGCCCGCAATGGCGGCGAGTAAAATGGGATGTGTCACCGCCATGTCAGCCTTCCGCCTCAAACTCGTCGTCATCCTCCTCAATTTCCTTCCGCCAGGTGCGCGATAAATGCGGGCGGATGAAGCCGTAAAGCAGATAGCCCGTGAAGAACAGCGGCAGGACGTAGTAAATGATTTTCTCGCGCAGGACCAGCAGGCAGCCGACAAACAACGCGCCGATCAGGATCTTCAGAAACGTCGTGGTTGAGCGCAGTCCAAGCGCCTTGAAACTGGGATACCGCACCTCGCTGACCATCATGGCCGACAGAAAAATCAGCACCACCGGCAACATGTAGCGCGAGGGGCCCAGCGTTTTTTCATTCTCATTGAGCTTGATGATGAACAGCGTCAGCGATGCCACCAAGCCGGCCGCCGAGGGGATGGGAAAACCCAGGAAATCCTTGCCGGCGCCCGGCGTTTTCATCGCGGAAAGACAGTTGAAACGTGCCAGCCGAAACGCGCCGCAGATAAGATAAATGGACGCGATGAACCAGCCCAGTTCCGCATAATCGTTGCTGAATACATCCTTTAGCACGATGCGATGGACCAGAAATGCCGGTGCCACCCCGAATGAGACCAGATCCGCCAACGAGTCGAACTCCCGGCCAAACGGACTTTCGCAACCGCCCATGCGCGCCACGCGGCCGTCAAAAAGGTCAAAAACGCACGCCAATAGAATGAACGCCAGCGACAGCTTGATCTGCCTGTAATCCCCGTTCTCCGTATGCGCCCCGACAATCATGGTTAACGCCACAAAACCGCAGAACAGATTTCCCGCCGTCAGCAGGTTTGGCAGAAAATAAATTTTCAGCTTTTCGCCCTCATTGGGCGGCGGGTTTGGCTGGATGGATTCGGCCATAGGAAGCCTTAGTCGAATGCGGCCAGGATGGATTGGCCACCCACCACGCGGTCCCCCAGTCGCACCTTGACTTTGGCGGTTTTGGGCAGGTAAACATCCACCCGCGAACCGAATTGGATGAGGCTAATGCGCTCGCCGCGCTGCGTGGTGTCGTTTTGCGCCACGAATGGCACGATGCGGCGGGCGATCAGGCCGGCGATGAGCCGCACGCCCACCTTGGTATCCGCCGGTTCAACCGCTTCGATGCCGATCAAAACATTCTCGTTGAATTTGGCGCAGTCGGCGCGCATGGCGTTCAGATACTGGCCCGGGTTGTGTTTGAAATAAGCAATGCGGCCGGTGACCGGCGCGTTTTGCACATGCACGTCAAACACCGAAAGAAAAATGGAAATCCGCCGGCATTCGCCGCCCATGAACTCGTCTTCCGTGGTGGTGTCAATGGTGTCCACCTTGCCGTGGCCGGGGGCGATGACCAGTTTTGGCCCGGCGGGCGGGGCCGGATCCGGATCGCGGAAAAAGTAAAACGTGAAGATGACAAACAACACCCATAAACCCCCGATCGCCCCGGCCAGTCCCAGCA
>JAJXXI010000375.1 GCA_021781185.1 bacterium | reverse complement strand
TCTGACAATGTGGCGTTGAGCGAAGCTGCTGGGCGCGCGGAAAACGTCGTTCCGGTTTTCATCTTTGAGGACGCTTTTCGCACCGGGCCAGATGTGGGGGCTGCGCGGCTGGCGTTCCTGTTGCAGTCCGCGGAATCGCTGCGCAAAAACCTCGCGGAAATGGGGCGCACGCTGATCATTCGCTGCGGCAAGTCGGAGGAAATTCTGCCGCAGCTCTGCCGGGAAGCGGATGCGCAGGCGGTGTTTGCCAACAAGCGCTACGAGCCTTACGCGCAGCGGCGGGATGAACGCATCGCCGGTCTTTTGCTCAGGGCCGGCTTTGGCTTTGAGTTGTTCAAGGACGCGGTGATTTGGGAGGAAATGGAAATCCTGAATCAGACGGGCAAACCTTACACCGTGTTCACGCCGTATTCCAGGGCATGGAAGGCCAAGCCCATTCCTGCGCCCAAGGGCAAATTAAAAGCGTCAAGCCTCCAAGCTTCCGCGTTGAACATCCAAAGCGATCTGCTGCCGCAGTCGCCGGATGAAATCGGGTTTCCGCTGCCGCAGGCGATTCCACCGGCCGGCGAACGTGCGGCGCTGGAGTTGTTGCGACAATTCATGGCCGGGCCGGTGTATGAATACGGCGCGAACCGTGATTTTCCGGCGGTCAACGGCACGTCGAATCTCTCGCCGCATCTGCGTGCCGGGACGATTGGCATTCGCACGGTTTTCGCCGAACTGGCCAAAGCCAGGAAAAAAGCTTCGCCGGCTCAGGCCGCAGGCTGCGACGTGTTCCTGAGCGAACTCGTCTGGCGCGAGTTTTATCTTCAGGTGCTGCATAATTTCCCACACGTCACGAAAGGCGCGTTTCGGCCGGAATACGACGCGTTGAAGTGGTCGGACAACCGAGCGCATTTTCAGGCCTGGTGCGAGGGGCGCACGGGGTATCCCATCGTGGACGCGGCGATGCGCTGCCTCAATGCCACCGGCACGATGCCCAACCGCTTGCGCATGATCGCGGCGATGTTTCTGACCAAGGATCTGCTGATTCACTGGCAATGGGGCGAGCGTTATTTCATGAAACAGCTCGTGGATGGCGACCTGGCGGCGAACAACGGCGGCTGGCAGTGGAGCGCGGGCACGGGCACGGATGCGGCCCCCTATTTCCGCATCTTCAATCCCGTTTCGCAGGGGGAGAAGTTTGATCCGCAGGGCAGATTTGTCCGCCGTTGGGTTCCCGAACTGGAGGATTTTCCCGATGACATGATTCATCAGCCGTGGGAAAATCCGCTGCTGCTGGCGAGATCAAGCTATCCGCAGCGCATGGTGCTGCACGAGGAACAGCGCGGAAAATGCCTCGCGATGTTCAAGGCGGTGAAAGGTTAAACCTTCGTCAGCTCCACGAAGTTCTTCAGCAGTTGCAGGCCGATCTTCTGGCTTTTCTCCGGGTGAAACTGCGTGGCAAAAACATTGTCACGCCAGACGGAGGAGGCAAAGTGGTCGCCGTAATCCGTGCGTGTGGCGACGATGGAGGCATCCACCGGCTGTGGATAAAAGCTGTGGACAAAGTAAACATAGCTGCCACTGGCAATGCCGCGATAGAGCGGACAGCCGGCCTTCACAATCTCAATCTGGTTCCAGCCGATCTGGGGGATTTTCAGGCCCGGTCTTTCGGTGAAGCGGACGACTTTGCCCGGAAAAACCCCCAGCCCGGCGGCGCAGGAATTGAATTCCTCGCTCTTCTCAAACAGGGCCTGATAGCCGACGCAGATGCCGAGAAACGGTTTCCCGGTCCGGATGAAATCGCGCGAGGCGGCGAGCAGTTCCTGTTTCCGCAGCGCGTTGATGCAGTCGTCAAAGGCGCCGACGCCGGGTAGCACGAGGCCGCGCGCATCGCCGATTTCCCCGGGGCGCTGCACCAGCCGCACATCCGCGCCGACCTTGAGCAGCGATTTATGGACGCTGCGCAGGTTGCCGGAGCCGTAATCAAGCAAAGCAATCACGGGGCAAAGAATATGAAAAGCGGCGCGGTGTTGAAATGCTAAATCGAATCAGGCGGGCAGGGGAACTTTGCGGACGCGGGCGGCGAAGTCGTCAATCTTCGAAACTTTCTCAAAGCCAACGTTCGAAATGTCCACGCAGCCGAGACCGAGGACAAATTTCACCGATGCATCGCGGCGGGCGTCGTCGTGGCGCAGCCGGCCTTCACCGATCAATTTCATGCCCACCACGCCCTTGCCGGCGGCGTGAATTATTTTCAGGACCGGCACGCCGGTGCCGGGCAAGCCGTCCATGCTCATGCCATAGGGATTGATCCGGGCGTGGACCGATTCCACCCACGGTTCGCCGGCGGCGGTTTCAGTGCGGCGAGCGAATGGCACGAGACGCCGAGCGCGTGGGTTTTGCCCTGTGCCTTGAGCTGGCTCAGTTCCGCCATCTGCGAACGCAGTTGCTCCGGCCAATTTGGCGCGGTCACGCAGTGAAGCCGCAGCAAATCAATGTGATCGGTTTGAGTTCTCACAAAAAACGCGCCACGACAACATCGGGGGCGGGACGTTCCGGTTCGGGCAGGCCGCCGTTGTTCCACCAGATTTTGCTGACGAGCGTGTATTGATCCCGCGGCACGCTGGCCATCGCGGGCGGCAGATAGGTGTGGGAACCGTAAAGATCCGCCAAATCAAACGTGCGGATGCCGCGTTTATGGGCATCGCGCAGCAGCTTCTGAAAACCATTGCGGCCTTCGCGCGTCTGATTGGATTGGCGCTGCCAGCCGTGGCTGCCGGTGCCCATGCAGGTGCGGGAAAACTTTAGCCCGGTTTTGCCTAGTGGAATCAGTTTAAAAAAGGATCAAATGATTTGGGCGCGGTGTCTTGCGCCATGCCGAGCCGCGCGTCCACCAAAATGCCGCCGACGCCCAGTGCGGAACGCTTGAGAAAGGTTCGCCGTTCAATTTTCATGGCTGCTTGGATTCTGGCACTTCATGCCGGTTTTTCAAGTGCTACTCCACAAATCCTTGGCCGGAACCATGCCGTAGAGAGCTCATTTCTGTGGGGCTTTAGTCTGTGAAAGCGGCGCGTTTTTAGCTTTGCGGTGGTCAACCTGCTCATTTAGCACACATCAATTTAGAATTCGTGCAGCGCAAATCGCTTCGCGCTTGAACCTGCCCATCCACACCCTAGCCGGCGATCTCGGTTTCGACCAGTTGTGCCAGTTGTGCGAGCGATTCTTGCCAGCCGAGATAGCACATTTCGGGTGGAATCACCGCTGGCACGCCGGCTTGTTCGATGTTTAATTCTGTTCCC
>JAJXXI010000086.1 GCA_021781185.1 bacterium | reverse complement strand
CGGGGCGCAGCCAAAATGCCGGCCGGAGAACCAGGTCAGCGGCTCGTCCACCGCCTTCGCTCCGTCATACCACATCGTTCCCTCGTAAAGTCCGGTATCATCTGCGTCCATCGGCGTCGCAGTTCCGACCACAAATTCCTGCGCCGGCAGATGCAAGTCATTGCTGGCAGTGTTTTCAATGCGGATGTTGGCGTTGATTAGAAAGTTGGAACCAAGCTGGAAATTTTTAATCAAGCGGAGCCCGTCGGGCAGGAATTTTTCCGCCCGCACCCCGTTCGCGGTCCGGGTCAACGTGTAATTGCCGTCCCCCACCAGATTGCTGCCGCCGAGCACGGCCATTACCGGCACTTTCGCCTCTGCATTCAGGGTTGCCACGGTGGCGGAATTCGTGATCTGGCTCCGCCAGCGGGCCGAAACCGTCTCCGGATAATCAAGCAGTTGGACCAATTTCAGGCCGCCGCCACGCGAGGTGAACGTGTAACTCGCCCGGCCGTTGGTCAGCACCAGCGTCTGTTCCGGCGCATTGGTGTCAAAATTGACTTCGGTTGGGGCAGCGCCGCCGGTGGCTACTTCGGGCGGGGTGGCAGGGGTGGCGGCAGCCACGTGATTGGTGGCGTTGAACAACGCCAGTTGCTGTGCCTGTTGCTCGGCGAACTTTTTCTGCTCCACAAACCACCAACCGAGCAGCAGCACGCAGATTGAAATGACGATGATTCCGGTCTTGTCCATGAAATTTTATGAGTGGGCGGGATGGAAAACGTCCCCGCTGTCCGTCTTTCGTTTTCCGCTTTTGGGAACGGGGTCATGACCGCACCCGCCCCACGGATGGCAGCGGCAAATCCGCTTCGCCGCGAGCACCGTGCCCGCCACCGCCCCGTGTTCACGCAAGGCGTCCATCGCGTAAGCCGAACAGGTGGGTGTGAAACGGCAGCCGCCCGTCGGGCCGAAGAGAAAAGTCTGTGCCGGTGAAAGGATCAGGCGGTAAATGCGAACCGCGAAAATCAAAATGAATCTCGGAGCCGCCAGCAGCGAGCGGCCGGCATGGAAGCTCCAATGCTGGCGCGAACCCGTTTCCACCGGGGGCGGGGTGTTGGGGGTTGAATGTTGACTCATTTTCATTTCACCGAGAATCCACCAATTCCGCCCGGCGCAGCGCGGCGAGATAATCCTTCTCCACGGCGGCAAAATCCCTGCCGGCAATCGAGTTGCGCGCCACCAAGACCAGTTCCACCGGCCGCACCAACTCGTGCTGATGCCGCCGGAACGACTCCCGCAGCAGGCGGCGGGCGCGGCTGCGCTCCGTGGCTCCGCCAATCTTCTTGCTCGTCACCACGCCCAGCTTGGACGTGGCCCCCTCCGGCAGCCGGTTCCAGTTGGCAATGAGACAACCGAGGGCGAACCGTTCCCCGCGCTGCCGGACGCGCGCAAAATCACGGCTTTGCGCGAGCCGCGACGAGCGGCCCAGGCGCAGGCGTTTCGGCGGCGCGGAATTCACGAAATCAAACGGGCGTGAGGCGTTTGCGGCCCACGCGACGGCGGTTGGCCAGGGTGGCCTTGCCACTCTTGGTGGAATTACGGTTCAGAAATCCGTGCTGGCGTTTGCGGCGGATTTTGGACGGCTGATACTGGCGTTTCATAAATTCAAATCAAAATAACTCCGGCGCAAAAACCGGAGCGTGGGAGAATAGCAGTGACCTGCCTTGTGTCAAGGCGGGGTTCAGCCTTACTTCACATTCAGCTCGCGCTGGATGCCGAATTTTTCGATGCGTTTGCGCAGGGTGGCGCGGGTGATGCCGAGCAGTTTGGCGGCGTGGACCTGGTTGTCGCCGGTTTCTTTCAAGGCCTGGATCACCAGCTCGCGCTCGACGGCGGGGATGACTTTCAGCTTCGGATCGCGCTTGGCCCATTGAAACAACTGACGGGCGAGCGCGGCGGCATCGGTTGTCGTGGCATCCCCCACTGTGGTGGCGGCGGGCGGCGCGGCCACGCCGGTGGCGGCCCCGGAAATTTCCGGCGGTAAATCGCCCGGCAGAATGGCGTCCGTCTTGGCCATGACCAGCGCGCGGCGGATGGAGTTTTCCAGTTCGCGGACGTTCCCGGGCCAGTGATATTTTTCGAGCAGCTTGACGGCGGCGCTGGCAATGGATTTGGGCGCGCGGCCTTGTTCGCGGGCGATTTTTTCGAGAAAATAATTGACCAGCAGCGGAATGTCATCGCGCCGCTCGCGCAATGGCGGCAGGTGGATGCGGACGACGTTGAGCCGGTAAAACAGGTCTTCGCGGAACTGGCGCGCGGCCACGGCGGCTTCGAGCGGTTTGTTGGTGGCCGCAATGACGCGGACATCCACCTGCAGCGGCGTGTTGCCGCCAACGCGCTCGAAGGTGCCGGATTGCAGGACGCGCAGGATTTTGGTCTGCGTGGCGGGCGTCATGTCGCCGATTTCATCGAGGAAAATCGTGCCCTTGTTGCACTGCTCGAATTTGCCGATGCGCTGGACGGTGGCGCCGGTGAACGCGCCTTTTTCGTGGCCGAACAGCTCGCTTTCGAGCAGTTGCTCGGGAATCGCGGCGCAGTTGACGGCGAGGAACGGCTGGGTGGCGCGGTCGCTGTGATGATAAATGGCGCGGGCGGCGAGTTCCTTGCCGGTGCCGCTTTCGCCGGTGATGAGCGCGGTGGCGTCGGTCGCCGCCACCTGGCCGACGAGCTTGAATACTCCCTGCATCGGTCCGCTGCGACCGATGATGCCCAGCTCGTAATCTTCCGACTCCAGAAGCGGTTCGTAGGAAACCACCTGCTTCATGTCGCGGGCGGCCTTGAGGGCGCTGGCGACCAGTTCCTTGAGTTTGGCGATGTCGAAGGGCTTGAGCAGGTAATCGTAGGCGCCCAGCTTCATCGCCTCGATGGCCGTCTGGGTGGTGCCGTAGGCGGTCATCAGGATCACCAGCAGCTTCGGGTCGCTGGCGCGGATTTTGCGGAGGGTTTCGAGGCCAGTCATGCCGGTCATGCGCACGTCCATCAGCACGAGGTCGGGCTTGAACTTGGGAATGACTTTCAAGCCTTCCTCGCCGCTGGCGGCGGTGGCCAGTTCGATTCCGTCGGCGGCCAGGGTGCGTTCCAGCGAATACCGCACGTCTTCCTCGTCATCAATCAACAGGAGCTTGCTCATTTTGAACGAGCATAGCGGGTTTTTGTCTGACGAACAGCGATTTTGTAACGAGGGCGGGGATTTCACTGTTTGACCAGGGCCGCACGTTCACCTAAGCTAATTGCCCGTTTGATTTAACTATGAA
>JAJXXI010000257.1 GCA_021781185.1 bacterium | reverse complement strand
CACCGGGGCTCAAACCTCCAGATTCCAAGAAGGAACCGGGTGCCTCCCCGCATCGGCTGCCACCGCTTTCAATGTTGGTTCTCATCCTCAATCCGGCGGCAGCACGTTGTAGCTCTCCACCGTCGTCGTGTAATTCGTGCCCGTCGGCGTCACGTGCGGGTCCACGCGGATGACCGCGCGGACGGCGCTTTCCGCCGTGACCTGATAATTCGTGACCAGGCCGAAATAGGAGCCGCCGACCGTCACCATGCCGTCCGGCGCGGGTGCCAGCGACTGGCCGTAGCAATAAACCACAAACTGCGGCGCAGGACTGCTCCCGCGCAGCAGCCCCAGCATCTGCTGCGGCAACCATTCATACACCTCGTCGCTGATGCCCTTGGTGAGCTGCGCGCCGGTCCGGTTCAAGAAGGGCGACTGCTCCGTGAGCGCCGCCACGGACAGAATGTCGCCTTTGTGCTCAAACGTGCCGACCACGCCATCCCCATTGGTGAAAACGGAACGCGAATTGTTGATGTTCGTCACCAGATCACCCAGCGCCGAATAAGCCCCCCCCCCCCCCGCCGGCGAAATCACCAGCCAGCCGTTGGTGGCTTGAGTTTTGGGATTGTTGAATAGAATATCCGGAATCGGATTGGTCAACGCCACCATGCCACTGAACAATGCCGACCACGCGGCGAGGTGCGTCTGGTTCACTGACAACGCGCCGTGCGTGGCGTTGTCATTCAAACTCGTGTTGAACACATCAAACAACAGCCGGTCCTGCAACGGCCCGCTATTGGCCGCATCAAAATTATTGTAGTCCCCCGTCCAGATCGTCCAGGTGTTTGTCCCGGCAAACGCATTGACCCCGCTGTGCAGCACATTATGCGCTTTTAGATAGACTGTCTGCCATGGCGTGCCGCGATGCACCCGACCAATCCAGCCGACAGTCGGATAGCGGTTCGTCGGAAAATTCCAAAAGTCAGAACTTGTAACGAGCGGATCCTTGCAGGTGAGGTTGTAAGCACTCGAATTAACCGCATTAACTCCGACTTGTGGAAAAGTGGCCAGCTGGGTGTTCCGCCCCCAAGGCTGATACCGCTCGTTTAATTGAGTGTAGCTTGGCCGGGGAACTGTAGCTGCATTGTCCGGCAACTTGTGAATTCCCGATTGAAGATTTTGCCCGTTCTCCGGAGCGGTATTTATCAAGTCGTTGACCATATAATGCACCAAAGGATCATTGGCCTGCCAATTGACATAATCATAAATCGTGGCGGTCGGCGTGTAGGGAACCTGCACGGTATAATTGGTCGTATAGTATTGGACTATCCCTTTGTTGCTGACCGGATACATTGGATTCAGCCCAAAAAACTCGCGAAAGCCATCTATCTCATCCTGAGCCGTATTTTGACTCCCGCCCACATTCTTCCAAAACGTCGGAATCAAGGGGATGATCCCCAGGGACGCATCCAACTGATTCGCCACGCCATAGGGCAGCCCGGCGTGAAGATAAGTGCTCCACATGTTGTCATACGACTGATCGAAACTATTCGTCTGAAATACAGCGTTTAAATCCCGGGAGCTGTTCGGGCCGGCAAATTGGACATAGTCAATGACGTGATAGACGTTGTTGGAATAATCCAGCATGGACAATTGCACATGGTTCGTTGTCTGCAAACCAAAAATGGGCAGGTCAAAGGTGGTTCGGGTTGTTTCCCATCCGGTATTGGCGTAATCAGGAACAAAGCCTTGCGGCCCGCTCGTTCCAAAATAGAAATCGGAATTCGTGAGCAGGACGGCGGTGCGATTAATGGGAACGATGAATGAACCGGTGGAGTTGTTGGCATAACCAGGCCACGGGTAAACCGTAAGATTTGTTTGCAGGAGATAATTGACAAATGACGACTGCGGCAATCCGTAACTGTTGGTTATCCACATCGAAAGAGTATCCCGCACGTTGATAGACACCTGATTGGGATAGTAGTTGGTATAGGAATTCCAACACTCAACGCCAATCGAGTTGCTGATACTGAATGCGTAGAGCTGATTTGTAAAGGCAATGTCAGATGGCTCCAGGGGTGAGCCCGCCGTCGGAAATCGCTTGCGGGCAACTTGAAGTTTGCGCGTGATTTGGATGACGTCCTGCATTCCAAACTTGTTGAAGTTGGGGAACCCCTTCTTCGCCCCGATGATCCACGGCACGCCGTAGATGTTGACGAGTGGTGATACAACACCAAGATTCACGGAGGCAACGGCGGCAGCATCACCCGGTTGCAAAAAATAATTATTGTCGTTTGGCCCGCCAACCGTGGAGATATAGTTGTAGCCGGAGATAAACAAATCGCGAGAGGTTCCATTTTGTTCAACAGTAAAAAACGGCTTGAAGACCGACGGGTAATTCATGCCCAATGTCGCCGCATTGTTCGTCGAGGCGTCATAAATGTTGGCTGCGAGCTGGAGAATGCGGTTGACGGCGGGTCTATAGACAAACTGGCCGTTGACATACACCGGGATGTTCGTCAGCCCGAACGCCGGCAATGTGTTCGTCATCCCATACAGCGGCAGGTTGGTCAGGCCCCATCCCGTGGGATCGTTGACGATGGTGCTGCCGTAGGCATCCACGTAGGAATAGTTGGTGTGGATGCCGTAATAGGTGGCCAGATAATTGGACGGGCTGCTGCGGAACCAGTTGGTGGTGTAAACCCGCAGCAACTGGTCGGCGGCGGCGGTGAAAAAGTCCAGTGGCCGCCACGAGATCAGGTTGGTCTCCGCGCCCGGCACGATGGCAACATTATTTAAAATAAGGGATCCATAGGTGTTAGTGAAATAAGAAACCACCGCGTTGGAATAGTTCAGGTTCAGCTTGCCGCTGTCCGCCGTGGACTCCGTGCCGAGCTGCGCCAGCAGCCGGTAATACGTGTAGCGGTCGTAAGAATCCCGTTTGGTGCCCGCGCTCAGCAGCCGGTTGGTGAAGCTGTTGACACCAGAAGAATAAGACTTCGCCGGATCAAACAAGTCATCCGGCAAAGCGAAGAAGCGGTTGGTGTTGTCGGAACCCGCCCACCGCACACTGGTGGAATCGTAATGCGAAGGCGCATTGTTTAACACCGGCAACACCGGGGTCGTCATCAGATTGCCCAGCGTGTAAGCGTCCACCCCCGACTTCATGATGCCGATGTAAAAGTTGATCAACGGAACGGCCAGTGAGTTGTAGGTATTGTCATACCGCCACGCGAGCAGCGATGCCGCATCGTAAAAGGCGTAGCCCTGGTTGGGATAGGCTGGCTGGCGATAATCATAAAAATTGACGAGC
>JAJXXI010000492.1 GCA_021781185.1 bacterium | reverse complement strand
CCAGAACCGGCGGCAGGTGTCCAGTTATCTGGGCCTGTGCCCCAGCGAGAACAGTTCGGGCCAGCGTCAGCAACAGGGCCACGTGACCAAGTGCGGCAATCCGCGATTGCGCTGGGCGCTATGCGAGCTGGCTTGGCGGCTGTTGAAGTTCCAGCCGGAATATCGACTCTGCCGCAAATGGCGCGCCCGCATCATTGATCCGCTGACGCCGGGCGGACGCAAGAAGCAGATGGTGGTGGCGCTGGCGCGGGGCTTCGGGGTGGACTGGTGGCGCGTGCGCACCGGGCAGACCACCCCGGAGAAGCTGGGCCTGGTGATGACCGACGCCCGCCTTGAACCCTCAACCCAGGACTGAATGAAATTTAACCTTCCAGGATGAACTGACTTTTCGGGGCGGCGCCGCGCTCGCGTGACGCCTTGGGAGGTTTGAGCCTCCCGCGGGTTAGAATGAGCCGGCCCGCTCCGTCCGCGCCCAAAACGATCGCACAGGTTTTAGGGTGCTCAACCCTTGAGTTGACGCACGGATAGGAGGAGGAGCTTGGACGGGAAGCCAACGCGATGCGGACGGAGACGCTGCCGAACAAAAACCAAAACCGCTTTTAAGAAAAAAGAAATGAAACCCTTCACTTAACCCACCGGGGCGGGCGGGTGGCCGGCCGTCCCACCGCTGCGCGGGCGACGCGCCTGCGCTCCGCTGCGGCTCGCGCCACAACGCCCCCCCAAAAAATCCAACTCCGCGCTTGACTCATGAACCCTCATAGGAGGCCGCATAGCTCTCATCTGACTTGAATATTCGTCAATGAAACATTGGTCCCACCAACCGAAAAAGCGCCGATGGCAACAGTGGAGCCATCTTTGGTGGTGAAAGTCTTGGCTGGCGAATTTGTGGTGCCTGTCGTGCCAGAAGCGGCGTGCTGGCGGCTGCAAGCAGCCAACAATATTGCAACAGCAATCAATGGAACTATGAGCTTCATGTTTTTCATAATCGTGATGCGGCCTAACGATAGAGGTCAGGCACGGCGCGAGAACCAAGACGCATGAGCACGCAAACGAACATCCAAACTGCCAGCGAGCCCGCCGTTGCCTGCACCGATTTGTTAGGCGCAATCGTCGTCACGATTTCCTGAGCGAAGATGAAACAAACTACTTATGGTATAGCCATACAGCAAACTGCACAAGGGAATGGATGCAAGCAATGGGACAAATGAACCGTTCGAGTCATGCCTCGTCATGAGAAACCACAGCGGTTGCAGTGTGTAGAAAACAACCTCCAACAGCTCATTTTTCGCTCCACTCGCAGCAGAGGCCCACGCGGTTCCCAGCGCGAACAAAAGAATGGCCAGACTGAACAGCAGGTGCAGTCCTGTTATCACGAACGCACGCTTATGAAGTGAAGTCATGGCTTCTCTTGCGCCTAACGACCAAAAGCTGAGCCACGCCGCCGGTGACTTCCGCCAACCCGAAATCCGAAGCGAAAACGGACAGGCGTAATCGGCGTTGGCTCCAGCGCTGTGTTAGGCATCGTTAAAATACGTTGTAATTTATTGTGTAGTTGGTGAAATCCTCGCCAAATACTTTGTGGAGCGCATCCTTGATCTGGCCTCTCTTGTCCGTCGTTATCAATCCCGTCCTGATGTCGATCATATTGCTGTGAACATCCAAAACTACGCCATAGTCCTTTTGAATCTTTTCGAGTTGTGTTTCTACGGCTTTTGAATCTGCCACATTTGGCGGCAGGATAACGGAATGTGTGGAACTCTTCGAGCAACCAGTGGCGAAAATCGCAACAAGAGCTGCGACGTTTATGATGATTATTTTGGGTGTGCGCATAAATCTAGACGATGCCTAACGAACAAAAGCTGAGCCACGCCGCCGGTGACTCCCGCCAACCGGAAACCCGAAGCGAAAACTGCCAGGCGTAATCGGCGTTGGCTCCAGCGCTGTGTTAGGCTGCTCGTTTGTGAAATCTACCATACAAATATCTAGCTCCGCGTATCGCCGCCCAAATCAGGCAAATCAAACCGACAGCAGCCATAAGCTCCGGCAACCACTGAAGCTTTATCTGGGCGATGGTGTCATACTCAAACATAACTCTGCCATCCGGTCGCAACACATAACCGCCGCTTGCGTCGCGAACAGGTCGAAGGCAATCGCTGCCAATAATCATCATCGGGGCTGTCAAACAAAGACCGACTCCGGCAACAAGCAATGTGATTGTCTTGGGCTTTCGCATAGCAGCCTAACGACCAAAAGCTGAGCCACGGCGACAGAAATCATCCGCCAACCTGCGACCGAGGCGCCAACAGACCAGCGTAAACGCCGTTGGCTCCAGCGCTGTGTTAGAAAACATGGGGGCAGAGAGCGGGCGCGGAAGCGCTCTGATAAACTCTCTGCCCGTATGCATAACGAAAACACTACTACCCCGGCGGTTGCGGCCGCGCAACCGGTAAATCACCCCACCCCACCCCGCACGCTCAAGCTGGCCTTGGACGTGCATCTGCGCCAGCACGTCGCGGCCCTGCAATACGACGGCGAGTTTCCCAAGCCGCCCCAGCGCTTCACCCCGGCCGGATTGCTGGCGTGGGTGCAAAAGCAGATGGCCCAGGGCTGGCGCGTCGTCTCCTGCTACGAAGCCGGACCTTTCGGCTATGGGCTGCACCGGCAGCTCACCGCACTGGGCGCGACCAATTACGTCATCCGGCCCCGCAACTGGGATGACCAGCACCGGCGGGTCAAGACCGACCGCACCGACGCGCGGGCCATGCTCAACGCCCTGGACCGGTTCGTCGCGGGCAATCCCCACGCGCTGGCCCGGGTCCGCGTGCCCACCGAGGCCCAGGAACGCCTGCGCAGCGAGAGCCGCCTGCGCCAGAGTCTCAAACGGGATTTGAAGCTCATCGCCCAGCGGGGACGCGGGCTGGCGCTGCAATACGGCTATTCCCTGAAGGGCAAGTGGCATGGCGCCCGCAACTGGCCCCGGCTCGAAGTGCCCGACTGGCTGCGGGAACTGTTGCAGCCCCTCCACGCCGCCTGTGTCGTCCTGCACGAACAAGTCCGGGACCAAGGAACGCGGATCGAAGCGGCGTGCGCCGGGCCCTTGCCCAAAGGCCTGGGCCGCTTGAGCCAGCAGGTCATCGAACGCGAGGTGGGCGACTGGCGCCGGTTCCAGAACCGGCGGCAGGTGTCCAGTTATCTGGGCCTGTGCCCCAGCGAGAACAGTTCGGGCCAGCGTCAGCAACAGGGCCACGTGACCAAGTGCGGCAATCCGCGATTGCGCTGGGCGCTATGCGAG
>JAJXXI010000505.1 GCA_021781185.1 bacterium | reverse complement strand
TTGGTGTATTCCAACTGCTGGCAGGCCGATTTGTTGACGTAGAGCAGTCGTCCATCAGGGTTCAGCCAGAACACCCCGTCGCCGGCATTCTCCACGCAAAACTGCATCATTTGCAGCGATTCAGCCGCCCGCTGCCGCTCCGCCACATCCCGCTCCAGTTCCCGTTTAACCTTCTCCAACTGCTCCAGCTTGTGTTCCAGCTTGTCAATCAGCACCGAGTTGAATTGATGCAAATAACTGACCTCCTCCTCCTCCGGAGCCGAGACCGGCAAACGAAGAGGCTTCCCGGCCGGCTCGGCAGGTGCCGGCACGGACCGGGCAACTTGGTGAATGACCTCCTCAATCTGCCGCAGGAAAAGTTCCGGCTCGGCGGGCTTGATGATAAAGGCATCGGCCCCGAGTTCGCGAGCGAGTTTCTCATCCTGTGGCTCGGTATAGGTGGCGGTAAATACGACGAACGGAACCGACTTCAACCGGTCGTCAGCCTTCCACCGGCGCAGCAGCGTGTAACCGTCCATCACCGGCATGAGCAGATCCGAAACAACCAGATGCGGCGGAGAGTGGCGCGCCTTGACCAGTGCCTCCTCGCCCTGGCTGGCTTCTTCCACCTCGTATCCATGGCCTTGGAGCAACACACGCAACAAGTAGAGGTTCTCCGGCTTGTCGTCCACGATGAGAATTCGTTTCATGGGTTTGTCTCCCTGACCGCGCACACATGACGCATGACTTCCGCCACGAACAGGCCGGGGTTGATGGGTTTTTCCAAATAATTATTTATTGCGGCCGGCGCTTTTTCCCGGTCACCAGTCTTCGCGTTGGAAGCAACGGCAACAACCGGCACGGCAATCAGGGCGGGAATGTTGAACAAGGCCCGGGTCACGGCGTAACCGTCCATCCCCGGAATCTGGATGTCAAGCAAGATGAGGCTGAAGGCGTCCCGGGCCATCCCTGTCCAACTGGACCGGTGGCGGCGGGCCGCGCAGTTTCAGCAGGAAGCTGGCAAGGCAGTGGTTAGGCCCGTTGTCTTCGATCAATCGGGCCCTGATGCTCAGGCTTGCGAGGACTGGCGCAGCGGCAGGAGAAGGGTGAACGTGCTGCCCCGCCCCGGCTCGCTTTCCACCTGGATTTCACCGCCAAGCAGGCCCGCCAACCGGCGGCAGATGGCCAGCCCCAGCCCGGTGCCTTCATGACTGCGCGCCAATCCGCTGGCCGCCTGATGAAAGGGCCGGAACAAGGTGGCCAGATCTTCGGGTTTGATGCCAATGCCCGTGTCGGTGATCCGCAACCGCACATTGCCACCGACCGCGTCCGCCACCAGCGCCACCTCGCCGAGCTCGGTAAACTTGACAGCGTTGTTCAGCAGGTTGAGCAGGATTTGTTCGACCCGGCGCGCATCACTGGTCAACTCACCGATTGACGGCGACATCTCCAGCCGCAAGTCCAGCCGCTTGGCATCGGCCAGCGGACGGATCGTGGCGACGGCGCGCTCGATCGTGGCGCGCAGATCGAAGAGGGCGGCCTCCACCCGGAACTCACCCGCTTCGATCTTCGAAATGTCGAGCACGTCATTAATCAGCGCCAGGAGATGGCGCGCACTGTTCCGCACCATGCCCAGTTGCTTGGCTTGTTCGGCATTCAGCGGTCCGGCCAAACCCTGCAGAATGATCCCGGTGAAGCCGATGATGGAATGCAACGGCGTGCGCAGCTCGTGCGACATGGTGGCGAGAAAGGCGGATTTGGACCGATCGGCGGCTTCCGCGCGGTCCCTGGCCACGGCCAGCTCTGCGGTGCGCTCCCAGACGCGCTGTTCCAACTGGGCCGCGTGATGTTGCAAATCAGCGTGGAGCCGTTTGATTTCATCCGCCGCCCGCTTGAGTTCGGTGACATCGGTGGCGATACCCGCCACGGCAAACACCCCGCCCTGGGCGTCCTTAAGCGGGAACTTGACCGAAACGTAGCTGTGTATCCCGTCCGGGTGCGGCAGGTTTTCTTCCACCGACACCGGCACGCCCCCACCACTCACCGCCCGGTCGCTTTTCTGAAAACGTTCGGCCAGTTCGCGGGAAAACAGGTCAAAATCTGTCTTGCCATCAAGGCTCTTGAAATTGCCGGCGTATATGCTGCGAAGGCGTTCATTCGCCAGCAGATACCGGCCGTTCAAATCCTTGACGGAAATCATGGAGGGACTGTGATTGACCACGCCATCGAGCAACACCTGGCTTTCGCGCAATTCCCGGGTGCGTTGCCGGACGCGTCTCGTGAGCGTCCAATTCCAGGCCGCGAGCAGGGCGAGCAGGCTGGCGGCTCCCGCCACCACATATTCCAGCCAGCGTAAATAAAGGTGTGGCACCAAGTCTCGCCCATACCATTTCTGGTCAATCTGGTCCAGTTCCACCGGGCTCAAAGCCGCGAACCCCGCCTCGACTGCTTGCAGCAGGTTGGTGTTTCCCTTTTGAACCGCCCGGTAAAATTCCCCGACGTTCACCGGCTCGGTCATCCGGAATTCATCCTGAATGCCCAGTTTGTTGAGGTAATAAAGCGCCGGCGGCTGATCCACGACAAATACATTCACCTTGTGCTCGCTGGCCGCCGTGACGATCGCCTCGTAATTGCTGAACAGCAGAATGGTGGTCACCCCATTTTTCCGCAGTAACTCCACCGCCGCATCCCCCGCCTTGGCCGCCACCGGAAACCCTTTCAACGAGGCCAGGCCGGTGATTCCGGAAATGTCCCGACGAAAAAAAACGGGCACATCGATCCGGGCGTAGGGCTTCGTAAAATCATAATAGGCGGCCCGCTCGTCAGTTTTGAAAATCGTGTCAATGACATCGAACTCCCCGGCCTGCATCCGCCGCAATGCCTCGGCCCAGTTCAACCCTTGAAGCTCGACCTTGATCCCGGTTTTTGCTTCCCACAGACGCCATTGGTCAACGGTGATGCCCTGTAGATTTCCCGCGTCATCCTTGAAGGCAAAAGGCGGGTAATTGTCATCCATCACCACCCGGATGACTCGGGGCCCGGTGGCCGGCTGAGCCCCGGCAAACCCCGCCAGAAAAAACAAGAACCAGGCCGCGCCCAACCGGAAAACCCGGCGAACAGGAAATAACACTGGTGCCAGCGCCAACAAGCTTCCACCCACCAACCGCATTCCAGCCGGCCGCCGCCTGGCCAGCACTGCGGCGTGAACTTGATCCTCACCGAACGGGATAAGAAATGGCGGCGTCATAAGGCTGCATCGTAAAACCCTCCTGACCGGCCCCTCCGCAATGATGGGGCAACACTAACAGAACCGCTCCGAAACGTC
>JAJXXI010000525.1 GCA_021781185.1 bacterium | reverse complement strand
CCGGTCCGTGATAGCAGGCATAAAGCGACGCCATGTTGGCGAGCAATGCCTGGGCGGTGCAGATGTTGCTGGTGGCTTTTTCGCGACGGATGTGTTGTTCGCGCGTGCCGAGCGCGAGACGCAGGGCGGGTTTGCCCCGGGAATCCTTGGAGACGCCGACGATGCGGCCGGGCATCTGCCGTTTGAAGGCGTCGCGCGTGGCGAAGAAACCGGCGTGCGGTCCACCGTAGCCGAGCGGCACGCCGAAGCGTTGTGCGCTGCCAACGGCGATGTCGGCACCGAATTCGCCCGGCGGCTTGATGAGCGTGAGTGCGAGCAGATCGGTGGCGACGGTGAGCATGGCGCCGGCGGCGTGGGCTTTTTCGGCAAAGCCGGAGAAATCATGAATTGCGCCGAAGGTGTCGGGATATTGCACGAGCGCGCCGAAGACTTTGTCGGTGCATTCAAAACTTTCGTGATTGCCGACGATGACTTCGAGTCCGAGCGCTCGGGCGCGGGTCTGGACGACTTGGATGTTTTGCGGATGGCAATTCTCTGAAACAAAAAACAGGTTGCGTCCGTCCGTGCCTTTGAACCGATGGCTCATCATCATGGCTTCGGCGCAGGCGGTGGCTTCGTCGAGCAGCGAGGCGTTGGCGATATCGAGCGCGGTGAGGTCGGTGACCATCGTCTGGAAATTCAGCAGGGCTTCGAGCCGGCCCTGGGAAATTTCGGCCTGATAGGGCGTGTATTGCGTATACCAGCCGGGATTTTCGAGGACGTTGCGCTGGATGACGGGCGGCGTGAGGGTGTCGTAATAGCCCTGGCCAATGAAGGAGCGGAAGACTTTGTTTTCGGACGCAATTTTTTTCAGGTCGGCCAGCGCGGCGTGTTCGCTGCGGGCGGCGGGGAGATTCAGCTTTCGGTCAAGGCGGATTTTCTGGGGGACGGCGGCGTCAATGAGCGCATTCAAATTTGGGCGGCCCAGCAGCGCGAGCATGGCGCTGGTCTCCTGGGCATTGGGGCCGATGTGGCGGCGGACAAAGTGGTCAGGGTGTGCAAAAAAAGTTTCGGTCGAATCCATCCGGTGAAATTAAAGTTCGCGGTCGGAAAAAGCGAGTTGGATTTGTCTGCAAACGGGTTGGGTTGTCATTTTTGGCCGATACAACCGGTTTGGTTGGCAAGAAAAAACGGCCACAACCAGTGGTGTTTTTTGCCGAAAATAACCGTAATTTCGCATTGTGGGAGGGAGCGGTTTTTCCTATCCTTTGATATTCGTTTCCGCAACCAAATTTGACCGGTTTTGCCCAATAATTATGTCGAGTATTTCTGATTTGCCCGAAGAGAAAATTGAGTCGCCAGACAAGATTGCTGACGGAGCTTACGATGCTTCAAAACTGTCCCAGCTCAAGGGTTTGGAGGCCGTGCGCAAGAAGCCCGGCATGTATATTGGCGGCACGGATGAACGGGCGTTGCATCATTGCGTTAGCGAGGTGCTGGACAATTCCGTAGATGAACATCTGGCGGGACACTGCGATAAAATCGAGGTGACCATCCATGTGGACGGTTCCATTTCCATCCGCGACAACGGTCGTGGCATTCCGGTGGACATCAACAAGGACAGCGGCCTGCCGGGCGTGGAACTGGTTTTGACGACGCTGCATTCCGGCGGCAAATACGGCCAGGGCGGCTACAAGTTTTCCGGCGGCACGCACGGCGTCGGCGCGAAATGCGTGAACGCGGTGAGTGAATGGTTCGAGGTGGAGGTTTCACGCGATGGCGAAGTGCATCACATGGAATTTGAGCGCGGCAAGACGATCAAGAAGCTTGAAGTCATCGGCAAGGCAAAAAACACCGGCACGTTGATCACGTTCATGCCGGATGCGGAAATTTTCCGGGAAACGGTGGAGTTCAAGACGGACATCATTTCACAGCGTCTGCGCGAGCTGGCGTTCTTGAATTCCGGGTTGGAGATTGTTTTCAACGACGAGCGCAACACGGCGGCCGAGGCGGAAGTGTTCTATTACAAAAACGGCGTGGAAGAATTCGTGAAACAGCTCAACAAGAGCAAGGAGCCGCTGCATCCCAAGCCGATCTCATTCCGCAAGGAGATGAAGGAGAAGCTGGACGACAAGGACATTGAAGTCCACGTCGAGGTCGTGCTGCAATACAATGACAGCTACAATGACCAGGTGTTGTGCTACACCAATACGATCCACAATCCCGACGGCGGCACGCATCTGTCCGGCTTCCGCAGCGCGGTCACCCGGGCAATCAATCAATACGCCAAGGCCAACGAGCTGTTGAAGGACAAGGATCCGCAAATCACCGGCGATGACGTGCGGGAAGGTTTGACGGCGGTCATTTCGGTGAAGCACAGCGATCCGAAGTTTGAATCGCAGACGAAGGTGAAGCTGCTCTCGCCCGAAGTGGAGCGCATCGTCGGCTCGATCAGCTACGAAGGGTTGATGAGTTATTTCGATGCCAATCCGCCCATCGCAAAGCGCATCATTGACAAGGGGTTGAACGCTGCCCGCGCCCGCGAGGCGGCCCGCAAGGCCCGCGAGGCCGTGCGCAAATCCGCCCTGACCGGCGGCGGTTTGCCGGGCAAACTGGCGGATTGTTCGGATCGTGATCCCGAAAACACCGAGCTTTACATTGTGGAAGGTGACTCCGCCGGTGGCTCGGCCAAGCAGGGACGCGACCGGAAGTTTCAGGCAATCCTGCCGATCCGCGGCAAACTCATCAACGTGGAGAAGGCGCGGCTCGACAAGGTTCTGCAGAACACCGAAATCCGCACGATGATTACGGCCATCGGCACGGGCATCGGCGACGGCGAAGGCGAGGGCGCATTTGATTTGGGAAAGCTGCGCTATCATAAAATCATCATCATGACGGATGCCGACGTGGACGGCTCGCACATCCGCACGCTGCTGCTGACGTTTTTCTACCGCCAGATGCCGCAGCTCGTGAAGCGGGGCTTCGTTTATATTGCGCAACCGCCGCTCTATTCCATCACGCGCAAAAAGAAGACTGATTACATTGACGACGATGTGCAGTTGAACCGCATTCTTCTGCAGAATGGCGTCGAGGAAGTGCGGTTAAAGAATCTCGCGGACGGAAAAGAGTTCAACCCGAAGCAGTTGGAAGAAATTCTCACGCTGCTCGAATCGCTGGACAAGCACGCCACCCACATCAAACGGCTCGGTGGCGACTTCGCAGATTACGTCGAGAAGCGCGCGAAGGACGGCGCGTTGCCGCAGACGATGATCAAGGTCCGTTCCGGTAACGACGAGCAGGTTCACTATTTTCTAAGCAAAGAGGAAGTG
>JAJXXI010000463.1 GCA_021781185.1 bacterium | reverse complement strand
GTCTGGCGTGCCGAGGGGGCCGCCATCCTGGAAAAAATCACCCGCGCCCGCGCTAAACTCGAAGAAATAATGGCAGACATTTCAAGGACACTAGACAAGTGTAGTCCGCCTTACAGATTACATCACGTGCGTCCGGCTATAAGTCCAACCGTAATTTATAGTGCCACAGTCCGGTTCAAAAAACAGACGGCGCGGAGAAAAATCTCCGCGCCGTTTTTGGTTTCAGAATGGACATCGCCGACCGGCGGCTGGTTATTTGGCCAAGTAATATTTGTTGGCGTATTCCTTGACCATGCGGTCAGTGGTGAATTGCGAAACGAGGGTGGCCATGGAATGGCGCATGCGTTTAAGCCATTCGCGCGGGATGCCGTTGACATCGCGGTTGTAGAACAAGGGAACCAACTGTTCC
Source organism: bacterium (assembly GCA_021781185.1). GTDB lineage: Bacteria > Verrucomicrobiota > Verrucomicrobiia > Limisphaerales > UBA11358 > UBA11358. The sequence continues at coordinate 2,904 of JAJXXI010000463.1, read as the reverse complement.
GTGAGGGCCTTGTAAAGATTGGCGCTATCCACGCGATCCTGTTCCTCGATATTGTCTGGATGCGTATCGGTGCCGATGGCGAAGCCGTTCTGGCCATCGTAGCCCTCGCGCCACCAGCCGTCCATGATGCTGAAGCCCATGCAACCGTGGCAACTGGCCTTCATGCCGCTGGTGCCGGAGGCCTCGAGCGGACGGCGCGGGTTGTTCAGCCAGATATCGCATCCGGAAACCATCTGGCGCGCCACATGAATGTCGTAGTTCTCCAGGAAGACGAGGTTGCCCGCCAGTTCGCTGTGCTTGCTCAGGTGGATGATCTGCTGAATGAAACGCTTGCCGTCATCGTCACGCGGATGCGCCTTGCCCGCAAAGATGAACTGCACGGGGCGCTGCTTGTCACGGACAAGTTTTACAATGTTTTCAAATTGCTGAAAAATCAGCGGAGCGCGCTTGTAGGTCGCAAAACGGCGGGCGAAGCCGATGGTGAGCGCGTCGGGATTCAGCAGGTGATCAAAGCGGATATAGTCGCCGGGGGTGACCCGCTGGTTTTGCTGGAGCAGCTTGCGGCGGGCAAACTCAATCAGTTCGCGGCGCAGCTTGTAGCGGAGCGCCCAGAGTTCCTCGTCCGTGACGAAGTTTGAATCCGTCATCTTTTCCCAGAACTCCTTGTGATTGATCGCGGAGGACCAGTCGGAACCGAATTTCTCGCGGAAAAATTTGGCCTCGCCGTTGTGCGAGTCGGTGAGTTTCCGCCGCCAGAACTGGCGGACCGGGCCCTTCATCCAGCCCAGCAGATGGATGCCGTTGGTGATGTGGCCGATCGGAACTTCGGCTTCTGGAACGTTGTAGAGATGCTGCCACATGTGGCGGCTTACCTGACCGTGCAGTTCACTGACGGCGTTGGCGGACCGGCAGAGTTTCAGGGCCAGGACCGTCATGCAGAACAGCTCATGCTCGTCTTCCGGCTTTATGCGTCCCAAGGTCAGAATGTCCTTGAACGGCACGCTCTGGCTGGCGATGTAGCGTTGGAGGGCGTAGTTCATCAGCTCCGAGCTGAACCGGTCATGCCCGGCCTCCACCGGCGTATGAGTGGTGAAAATACATTCCGGCTTGGTGAGTGCCTGGGCCTCCTTGAAGGTTTTGCCGGCGGCCATCTTTTCCCGCATCAATTCCAGCGTGAGGAATGCCGCATGGCCCTCGTTCATGTGGAAGGTGGATGGTTCCAGACCAAGGGCCCGCAGCAGGCGCACGCCTCCAATGCCGAGCAGAATTTCCTGCATGATGCGCGTGGTGCTGTCACCGCCATAAACCCGGTTGGTCAGGTCTCGAAAATGCTGTTCGTTCTGCGGCAGGTTGGTGTCCAGCAGATAAACCGGCACCCGGCCCACGTTCACTCGCCAGGCCTGGAAATCCACGACGCCCATACCGATTTCCACCGTGCAAATCACGCGCTCACCGGCGGCATCCAGCAGCGGTTCAACGGGGACGTTGTGCGGATCAACCGGATTGTAGTATTCCGTCTGCCAATTGTTGGAATCAATCGCCTGTTGGAAATAGCCTTCACGGTAAAACAGGCCGATGCCTACAAAACCCAGCCCGAGGTCGCTGGCGGATTTGGTGTGGTCGCCGGCCAGAATACCCAGGCCGCCGGCGGCGATGGGCAGGGATTCGTGCAGGCCGAACTCGGCGCTGAAATAGGCGACGGGGTGCTTGTGCAGTTTCGGGGCGTGCGTGTGGCCCCAGGTTTTAGGATCGTTCAGGTAGGCGTCAAACTCGCTCAACACGGAGCGGGCGCGTCCGGCAAATGCCGCATCCTGAAGGCGGGCGCGCAATTCCTGGTCCGAAACCTCGTGGAGCACCGCCACGGCATTGTGAAACATGTTTTGCCAGCCACGGGGCGACAGCTCATGGAAGAAGTCCTGCGCCTCCTGAGACCAGCTCCACCACAGATTTCGGGAGAGCTTTTTAAGGCCGGCTACAATTGCGTTCAATTCTGCGCTCGAGAGAGGTTTGTTCATTTAAAAGAATTCCTTGCCAAAAACGTGTGTGTCAGCCTCCTGCCGACAGTCCGGTGAAGCTAAATTGGAACGCCGGGCGCCGCAATCAAATTATTGGAATGAGCGACCACACATTCATGCTGTGCAAGCATGGAGATTCCGCATGCCAGCCACTTCCGGTTTCGGCGCGCTTTAAGCTTTACGCCGCTTCTCAAAACGGCGAAAAAGAGAGCGCTGTTTGCAGTGCGTCGAATGAAACAAACAATTTTCGTTTTCTCGGTTCTGCTGTGGTGGTTGTCCGGCTTGCGGGCTGGCGCGCAAAGCTACGCGATTAGCTGGAGCGTCATTCCCGGCGGTGGCGGCGTCAGCAGCAATGGCCAGTATTCGCTCGCCGGCAGCATCGGGCAGTCCGCCGCCGGCTCCGCCATGTCCGGCGGAAACTATGAATTGACCGGCGGATTCTGGAGTCTGATTTCCGTGGTGCAGACGGCCGGCGCGCCGCTGCTGAGCGTTTCGCGGGTGGGCGGCCAAGTGATCATTTCCTGGCCCACGCCAGCAGGCAGTTGGACCTTGCAGCAGAATTCCAATCTCGGTGATTCCGGTGGTTGGGTGGCCAGCGGATATGCCATTGCCACCAACAACGGGGTGAGCAGCATTGCTGTTTCCGGGCCGGTGGGAAACTTGTTCTTCCGCCTGTCGCAGCCGTGAAAATCCCGCTTCTTGGTTTCGGCGATTGGTCGTTTCCCGTCACCTTCATCCCCGGGTCACGATGAGAAAGTATTTCCACATCATCGGCATCGGCCTGCAAAATAATTTGCAGTATCGGTTCAACTACCTGACGCGCACCCTGTTCAGCTTCATTCCGCTGTTCGCCATGCTCTCGCTCTGGCGAACCATCTACTCGGGCAAC
>JAJXXI010000251.1 GCA_021781185.1 bacterium | reverse complement strand
TACACGATGATGCGGCCGCTGGTCATGGACTTTCCGAACGACGCCAAGGCGCTCACGCTTGCGAATGAATATATGTTTGGTCCGGCGTTTTTGGTGTGTCCGGTGACCACACCGGGAGCCACAAACCGCACGGTTTATCTTCCGTCCGGGGCGAATTGGGTGGATTTCTGGACTGGAGAAACACTCTCGGGCGGCAAAACGGTGACGGCCAATGCGCCCATCAGTATTATGCCGCTGTATGTGCGCGCCGGCTCCATTGTGCCGCTTGGCCCGGTGATGCCATACGCGACGGAAAAGCCTGAGAATCCGATTGAATTGCGTGTTTATCGTGGCGCGGACGGACACTTTGCTCTCTACGAGGACGAAAACGACAATTACGATTACGAAAAGGGCAAATACGCCACGATTCCGTTTGCGTGGAACGAGGCCGCGCAAACCCTCACGATTGGCAAGCGCGCCGGCAAATTTCCCGGCATGTTGCAGGACCGCACCTTCCGGATTGTCTTCGTCTCGCCCCGCCACGGAAACGGTATGGCGACGGAAAAACAGCCGGACACCGTCGTGCATTACTCTGGTAGAAAGCTGACGGTCAGTGGCAAACAAGGATTCCAATTCAACAAAATAAAATGAAAACACCAACCGCCCATTCAATATCCGTTTCATCAATAATCCGGTGTCCCGGATGGTCGTTGTCATCACTGTTCCCTGCTGGTGCAAAGCATGGAGATTTGGGGAAGGCGACATTTTTTTCTTTTGCATTGCTCGCAAGCTTGTTCCTTTCAGCGCCTGCTGTCATGGCCGCTGACGAAGTCTGCGCCTCCTGCGGCCAGCAAGTCAGCGTCAGCGGCGACTTTGTGCATCGCAAAGTCAATGACTCAGTCAGCATTGACGGCGCCGGCAGTGATCCGGCGGCCTTTCACGAGGCCATCAACGGGACGAACTTTACCGTCACCATCACCCGTCTGCCGGCGGGCAAATATACGATCAAGATTGGCGAAGTGGAGACACTGGCAAACGGGCCGGGCGAACGGGTGTTTGACGTGACGTCGGGCGACACGACGCTGGCCAAGGATTTCGACATCTTCGAGACCGCCGACCGTGCGCGAAAGGTCTGTTACCTCACCGGAACGGTCGAGCACGAAGACGATGCGCTTCGCGGACCGCTGAAAATCACCTTCACGTCGAGCAAGGGCCTTGCGAAGTTCAACACGTTCGAGGTGAAGGACGCCTCGGGCGCGTCGGTGGTTTCGTTTGACGCTTCCGAACTGGCGGATGCGTTTTCTGAGGCGGCAACCCGCATCCCGGAAATCAGCGAGCCGCCGATCTGGCGCGACCCGTCGCAGACATTGCCGGCCCGTGAAAATGATTTGATCCGCCGGATGTCGCTCGCGGAAAAAGTCGCGCAGTTGCAAAATGATGCGCCGGCGATTCCGCGACTTGGCCTGCCGGCCTACAATTACTGGAACGAAGCGTTGCACGGTGTTGCGAACGACGGCATTGCCACCGTGTTTCCCGAACCGGTCGGCATGGCGTCCACCTGGGATACTTCCCTGCTCCATCAGGAAGGACACGTCATCGGTGTTGAAGGCCGGGCGAAGTTCAATGATTACGCCTCGAAGCATAACGGTGACTCCAAATGGTGGATGGGTCTGACGTTTTGGACGCCGAACATCAATATCTTCCGCGACCCGCGCTGGGGTCGCGGCCAGGAGACTTACGGAGAAGACCCGTTCCTGACGGGCACGCTCGCCGTGGGATTCATCAAAGGCATCCAGGGCGACGACCCGAATTACATGCTGGCGATGGCTTGCGCCAAACATTACGCGGTCCACAGCGGCCCGGAAGCACTGCGTCATCGTTTCAATGCCGAGCCGTCGCAACGCGATTTGTATGAGACCTATCTGCCGCAGTTTGAAATGGCGGTGGAGCAGGGGCACGTGGGCGGCGTCATGGGCGCATACAGCGCGCTTTACGGCGTGCCCGATTGCGCGAGTCCGCTTTTGCTGACGGACCTGCTGCGCAAGCAATGGGGGTTTGGCGGTTACATCGTTTCCGATTGCGGTGCCATCGGCGACATCTGGAACCGGCGGGAACACCATTTTGTGAACACCCCCGAAGCAGCGGCCGCCGACGCAGTGAAAGCCGGCTGTGATCTGTGTTGCGGCGGCGATTACAACGCCCTGGTGCGCGCGGTCCAACAAAAGCTGGTCACCGAAAAGGAAATTGATCGGGCCTTGTATTACACGTTGTGGACCCGCTTCAAACTCGGCTTGTTCGATCCGGCGGACAAAGACCCGTATTCCAAAATTGGCATTGACCAGAACGACACGCCGCAACACCGCACGCTGGCGCTCAAAGTAGCCGAAGAATCCATTGTGCTGCTGAAGAACGACGGCATCCTCCCGCTCGACCGCGCCAAGATCAAGCGCATCGCCGTCATCGGCCCCAACGGCAACTCGACGTCCATGTTGTATGGCAATTATCATGGCACGGCGTCGCATCCGATTTCCATTCTGAACGGCATCCGCCAATTGGCCGGGCCGAATATCGAAGTCACTTTTGCGATGGGTAGTCCGATCACTACCAACCAGGCGATAGCCGCGTGGAGCCGCCAGGATAACGAGACGACCCGGCCCTTGCCGGAACTCCGGGCGGAAGCTCTAAGCAACGCGGCCAACGCGGACATCATCATTTATGTCGGCGGCATCACCCCGGCGCAGGAAGGCGAAGGATTTGACCGTCATTCGATTGAACTGCCCGAGGTGCAGCAAGAACTCGTGAAGGCGCTCCAGGCCACCGGCAAGCCGATGGTCATGGTCAACTGTAGCGGTTCCGCCATCGCCCTGCCGTGGGAAGCGAAGAATCTGCCGGCGATTGTGCAGGCCTGGTATCCGGGCGAGGAAGGCGGACGGGCCGTCGCGGAGGTCCTATTTGGCGAGGTCAACCCGTCGGGACATCTGCCGATGACTTTCTACCGGTCCACGGCAGACCTGCCCAGCTTCACGGATTACTCGATGAGCAACCGCACCTACCGCTATTTCAACGGCAAGCCTCTTTATGCGTTCGGTCACGGCTTGAGCTATACGAAATTTGCCTTCCGAAGCGGCAAGCTGTCATCGAATCATATCCCGGCCAACGGCACGGCGAAAGTGACCTTCACGGTGAAAAACAGCGGCAAGCTGGACGGCGACGAAGTGGCGCAGGTTTATTTCCGCCACCTGCACTCCAGCGTTCCGCAACCCAGGCTCGCGCTGTGCGGCTTCACCCGCGTGCATCTGAAAAGCGGCGAGTCCAAGCAGGTCACCATTGAAGTGCCGGC
>JAJXXI010000007.1 GCA_021781185.1 bacterium | reverse complement strand
CAGTGTGCGCCACAATTTTCCGGTTCTCATCTGGCGTGGTGGCCGACAGCGTCCGGGCCACCTCAATCCCGTTCATGTCCGGCAGCAGCAGGTCGAGGAAAATGATGTTTGGCCGGATGCTCCGCGCCATCTGCAACGCCTCGACGCCGTTCGCGGCCAAGGCCACCTCGCAGCCGATTTCCGTGAGCATCTTGTCGAGAATATCGCGGTTTTCCCGGCGATCATCCACCACCAGCGCGCGCACTGGTCGGCCGGGTTTCAACCGTTGCGGCAGCCGGGGCAGGATCGCCGGTTCCTCCGCCGCCGGCGGCAGGGTGATTTGGAAGAAAAACCGCGAGCCGATGCCGCGTTCGGATTGCAGTTCCAGCCGTCCGCCGAGCAGCTCCACCTGCCGCTGCGCGATGGCCAGGCCGAGGCCGGTGCCGCCCTGGTGCTGTGAATTGCTGCCCTGCTGAAACGGCTCGAAGATGTTCGCGCGCTCCTCCTCGGGAATGCCGAGACCGGTGTCAATTACCTCAAACAACCAGGCGTCGCCTCCCCGGTTCTGGCAGCGAAAAAACACCTCGCCCACGTTCGTGAACTTGACCGCATTGCCCAGCAGGTTGATCAGCACCTGGCGCAGCTTGCCCTCGTCGCCGGTCACAAATTTCCGGCCGCCGCCATCGAACACGACGCGGAAACCGATCCGCTTTCCGGCGCACAGTGGCTGGAAAGTGGCCGCCAGCCCGGTTCCCAGCGCCGCAAGATCAAACGCCACGGGATTCAATTCCATCCGGCCCGCCTCGATTTTTGAGAGATCGAGGATTTCATTGATCAGCCCGAGCAGATGCTGGCCGCTGGCGCTGATGCTGCCGATGGCATCCCGTTGTTCGCCCGACAATTGCCGGTCCCGCTGCATGATCTGGGCGTAGCCGAGAATGGCGTTCAGGGGCGTGCGGATTTCGTGACTCATGCTCGCCAGAAAGTCGGACTTGGCCTGGTTGGCCAGTTCCGCTGCGGCCTCCGCGCGCTGGCGCACCGCCACCTCCTCCTGCAGGGCCGCATTGGCCGCCGCCACCTGCCGGGTGCGCCGCCAGCCGCCGTAAAGGTAGGCCACCGTCAGCGCCGTGAATAAAACCCCCATCGCCAGCACCAGCCACGCCTGCAAATGCGACTGGCCCGCGACGAACCGGGGCGTCGGCAGAAAGGTCACCGCCCATTGGCGCCCGGCCACTTCCAGCGGAATGGTTTTGGTCGTTCCCGCCAGCAACCGTTCATGGTCCGGAGCAACATTGTCATAAATGAGTTCGCCGCGCGGCGACTCGTCGAACATGCGCACTTCAATGCCTTGCGCCTTCAGTTGCTGGAAGAGATTGTCCACGAGATCCACGATCCGAAAGACGGCCACGGCGAATCCCGCCAGCCGTTCGCGGCGCCCGGTCACCGTGGCCGGCGTGGTTTGCCCTTGATAAACCGGCTGTAGCACCAGAAACCCTTTCTGCCGCTCATGTTCTTGGGCCAGGCGGATCGGTGCCGTGGCCACCGGCAATCCGGTGTCGCGGGCCTGTTCCAACGACGCGCGGCGCGGCGCGTTGGAATTCAGGTCGTAGCCCAGCGCGGAGGCGTTGCCCGCCAGCGGTTCGATGAACAACACCGGCACATATTCGCTGCGATGGGTGGCCGGAACCAGTTCCCCTGTTGGCGTCAATTCCCGCAAGGCATAACCCGGGCATCCGTCGGCTGCGTCGGCTTCAAAAGCGCTCCGGCCTGCCTCCGGCACGAGGGGATTCCACGAAAGCGCCTGGATTTCCGGCTGACGATGCAAGGCCTGACGGACAAATTCATGAAACTGTTCCCGCTCGATTTTCCCCTGCGCGGCATACAGCGAGGAAATGGAGTTCAGCACCTCCATCGAGCGCAGCATGTCCACGTGAAGCTTTTCCACCGTCTCGTCGGCCAGATTGCTCATCTTGACCTGGAGATCATGCATTTCCCAGCGGCGAATCATGAAAAACAGCACCAGCGACAAAACGACTCCGCCCGCGAGCACGGCCCCGATCCATGCCGGCGGAATTTGTTTTTGAGGATTATTCACCTGCCAGAGCGTTTTCTCGTTGTGATAGCACTTTGTTTGCCGCCGGTGGCAAAATGGCTCGACGCCGGTGGTGAAGTCCGATTTGCGGGGAATTTCACACATCAAAGCCGGCCGGTGGAAAATTGCTCCGACCGCCATGAAGCAAATTGAGCAGTCTGTGCAAAGTGTGGCAATGCGAGTGGGAATGGGTGGGCTTGCCGTTATTGGCCGCCGCTGAGATTTGGCGGGGCAATTTTGCCCGGGAGGCAAAATGGAGGCGGCGGTCGGATGACTTGGCGCAACCGGTTCATGCGCGCAAAATTTTTATACAAAAGGCCGCTGCCAAACACCGTCCCAGTCAGAATGCAAATCACGCGGAAAAACCGCGCATGAGTCAAGTTGTTGGTCAAGCGCGCGGCGTCACGCGCGTCGGGAATTTGCCTTCAACCACGCCGCATATTCCACCTCGGACAACCGCTGCACACTCAGAGCCGAACCGGGGGCCTTGCCAATAATCTGGATCCGCTTTTCATCCGCATTTGCCGGATACTTGACAGATCGGAGAACTGGACGACAGTGCGTTGGCTGGTATGGACGTGAGTGTCGGTTGACGGTCCCCAGACGGCGTGAAAGCCGTGAGACCGTTGTGAGTGAGACGGAGAAAGGAAAGTCAGTTGGTGGATACGCCCATGCCAGCCATTCCGTTTTTCGCCACGGCTAAAATAATCCCCCGCTACTTGCTGGCATTTACCCTGTCAGTTGCCCGGTCAATCCAGGGTTGAAGGCCCCGGTTTGTTGATGGATCGTTTTGAACGACTTGCTCCTACGGCTCAATTGCCTTTCCCCTCCTAATCCTACTCATTACCACGCCTGCAATCAACGCCCCGAATTGAATGTTTTCCCGGCAGCCCGGTCAAAAAAACATTAGCGCGTTGCGTCCGCGAACGAAATAGCAGGAATAGATAACGCCGCCGGTCAAAACCGGGCTAGTTTGATCTTTAGAAAAAATAAAATTTACTCGCGGCCCGACAATCTTGGTTCAGTTCCGGGCTAATCGTTACTGACGACTCACCATGAACCAGCCCGGCTTCACCGGGGCATTCCGCCACCCTCTGGCAGTTTGCCCCGGTTATTTTATTTTTTACACAAGAGGTTCTTTCAAAACCCCGATTGGTTGGGGAATATTATTGATTTGTTTGAACGGAACGGCGGGCGGCGCGTCTGTCTTTCATGGCTGACCTCACGACGATTTTCCACCAACTGCAACGCCAGCTT
>JAJXXI010000259.1 GCA_021781185.1 bacterium | reverse complement strand
TGAAAATCACCGCGATTCTGAATCTCGTGCTCGGTGCCTGGAGCCTGGTGCGGATGACGGTTTTCCATCCGAACCTGCAAGAGTTCCACTCGCAGTTGCAGCAGCTCAACAATCCCCAACTGGAGGCATTGGCGCAAAAATGGATTCAAATGGCCTATGGCCCGCTCGGCATCGTAAGCAGCCTGTTTGGCCTGGCACTGTCGGTGCTGATTCTCATGGGCGCGGCCAGGATGCAGTCCCTGCGCAGTTATGAATTTTCCGTGACGGCGGCCAGCCTGGCCATGGTGCCGTGCATGACGCCCTGCTGCCTTCTCGGGATCCCGCTCGGGATCTGGGCGCTGTCCGTGCTGCGGCAACCCGGGGTCAAATCCCAGTTTCACTGATTGCCGATGGCCCGCTCACCCCAACGCCCGTTAAGCCGCGACCGTGCCTGGTCATGCATCATGATGAACGTGGCGACGCCGGGAACCGGCTCCATGCGGGCCGGGCGGAGGGTCACGGGGGTCTGCCAGTTAATGGCCGCCGTCATTGGCGCGGCCTTGATTTCCGTGTGGATGATCCAATCGGTTTTTGGAATCATCCAAGGCGGCTCCAGCCCATCCGGTTCGCCGGATGCCAGCCCATGGCTGTGGCAATGGGGCGTGGCCGGTTTTGCCATCAGTTGGTCATGGACGGCGGTCACCTGCGTGGCTTTGTTCCAGCGAGCCAAGGCGGACGAACTGCGGAGCCGGCAAAACATTCCGCCGCGGTTGGCCGATTTGCCCGACACCCATTCAGCGAACTCAGAATAAGAAACCCGTTATGTATAAAATCATTGGAGCAGACGGACAAGAATATGGCCCGGTGACGGATGCCGAGGTGCGGCAGTGGATTGCCGAGGGCCGGCTCAACGGGAAATCCCAGGCCAAATCCGCGAGCGACACAGCGTTTCGCGCGCTGGAGACGTTCCCGGAATTCGCCGGCGCGCTGTCGCCATCATCCGCTCCGGCGACCATTGCGGCGTTGAAATCTTCATCGTCCGAATTTCTGGCGCAGGACTACGAGCTGGACATCGGCGGCTGCGTATCCAATAGCTACCAGTTGTTCAAAGACAATTTCAACGTGTTGTTTTTTGCCGCGCTCACGTTTGCCGCCGTGGAGGGCGGCATGGCCTTTCTGGGAGCCATCCCGTTCATCGGCCCGATTTTTTCCATTGCCAACATGGTCATCGCGGGGCCGCTGATGGGGGGCGTTTATCTGGTGTTTTTGCGCGTCCTGCGCGGTGAGGCCACCGAAGTCAGCGAGGTGTTTGCCGGCTTCCGCCACGGGTTTGGCCAGTTGTTTCTGGGCAAATTTATCCCGGGCTTGCTTGCTGGTCTGTGCTTCCTGCCGGTGATTGTGGCGGCGGTGGTGCTGGTCGCCGTGCCGGCGGTCACACAACACCAGGAGCCAGATGCTCACAAACTCATGGTCCTCGTTCCGCTTGGCCTGGTCTGTCTCATTCCGGTGTTTTATCTGCAAATCTGCTGGGCCTTCACCCTGCCGCTCATCATTGACCGGCAGTTGGATTTTGGCGCGGCCATGAAGCTGAGCTGGCGGAGGGTGAACCAGCACTGGTGGCAGGTGTTTGGCCTGATGCTGCTCATCGGGCTGATCAACGTGGCCGGTGCGCTGGCCTGCCTCGTGGGCCTGCTGTTCACCGTGCCCATCGGTTTTGCGGCGCTGATGCACGCTTATGAAAAAATCTTCGGCGCGGAAAAAAATTAGCCGCTCCCAGGCCCGCAACGCCACCTTGCTGAACCAATTGGGCACGCCCGGCCTCGGTTCGCTGATGGGCGGCCGGATGCTGGCGGGCACGCTGCAACTGCTGGTGTTTCTGGCCGGCTTCGTTCTCTTCTGCGCCTGGGCGTTCAGAAATCTGCTTCAATATTACCGGCTGATGTTTCACAACACGCCGGATGAACCGACGGGCGTGGGCTGGATGGCGTGGACGGGTGTGGGCATTTGCGTGCTGGCGTGGTGCTGGGCGCTGGTGACAAGCTTCAGCCTGCTGCGCGAATCCTCGCGGGTCAGCCTGGAATCGCTCGAAAGTTTTGCCGCCAGCCTGATCCCCTTGGACGAAGCCCGAATCACCCTGGCCCTTGGAACCCTGTCCGGCTGGCAACGAAACGGACCGGTCATTTCCCGCCGGTATGAATTCAAGGATTTTCCCGCCGCGATGAAGTTCGTCAATGCCGTCGCCGAGCTTGCCGAGCAGACACAGCATCATCCGGATGTGGACATCCGCTGGAACAAGGTTACGCTCGCGCTCACCACGCACGACGCAGGCGGGCTGACGGAAAAGGATTTTGCGCTGGCCCGGGAATGCGATGCGCAGGCAAAGCGGGTGGTGTGAAGCCGCGCGCCCGGTTCACTGCGCCGGCGGACGCGGCGTGCGCCCGATCCAGATGCCGGTGACGCCATAGTCCCATTCAAGCTGTGGGATGTTGGGCCGCTGGCCGCTGTTCCCGTGAATCACCAACCGGTCGGCCGGTTTCATTTTTTTCACCCACGGTTCATAGGCCTTGGCGTCGCCATCATTCCACAGGATGCGGTAATAGGTCTTGAAATCTTCCGCCGGCATCAGCGCCGGTTCGTAGCCGAGGATGTAGCGCCAGTCGGCCTTGGGGTTTTTGAAAAAGGTCTGGTAAAACACGCCCATGTCGGCGGAATACAAAATCCCCCCCTTGTCCGGCATCCAGCCCTTGAGTTTGGGATGCTCCGCCGTCGAGAGGAACTGCCAGGTGAGACTGCCGGTGTAACGGCTGTTCAGATCGGATGTCACGGCAAGAAAGCTGGCGACGCCCAAAATCAGGGTCAGCCACAGGCGGCGGAGTGAGTTGTCCGCCATGCGCGACTGCAACAGCGCCTGCACATCCGTCGCGATCAGCACCATCAACGCGGGCCACCCCCAATCTTCCCAGAACCGGCTCACCCGGAAGCCGAGCATCCAGCAGCCGCACATCAGCCAGAAGGCGGGACTGCGCGTGAAGGCCGGCGTGTTCAGCCTCACCAGTTGGCGCAACCCCACCAGCGCACCGACGATGATGACGGCCAGAAAGTCCCCGGCGAATGGCTGGAACTCGGTGACCTCCGTGCGATTGGTCAGGTGGTCGCCGAGGGCTGAAAACGCCATCTCCAACGCCCCGGAAAGATATTCCACCGGATGCCCCGTCAGCAGCGCCGAAAAAATGCTGCCCGCCAGCCACGCACCCGCCACCAGCAACGTCCAGCGAAACTGTCCGGAAAAGCAAAAGGCCGCCACCGGCAGCAGCCACAGATACCATACGCCGTGAAACAGCGTGCAAAGGGTGAG
>JAJXXI010000437.1 GCA_021781185.1 bacterium | reverse complement strand
CAGGGCGCCCGGATACATCGCACTGCAATCGGGATTGTCCCGGATCGGCGTGATTTCCCGCTCCGCCGGCGGCGTGCCCTTCAGCGTGATCACTCCGGTGATGTCCGCCGCCGATGCCAGCGGACAGGTGCCAAGAATTCCGAGAGCCAGGGAGATGAAGATTTTTTTCATGATTTGAAATAATTTCAACCAGCTTACTCAAACATGTTGACCGGAGCCGGGGTTTTGGACGGAGCCGGCGGGTGGGCGCGGAGAGCCTTTACCTCGTCCGGCACGACCACCAGTCCGGAGTTGCCGAAGGAATTGTAAACGTAGGTCAAGACATTGGCGATGTCCTGATCGGTGAGCGGGAACGACGGCATGTTGTTGTTAAATTTCTGGCCATTGACAACCACTTCGCCCTGCCGGCCAAAGATCACCGTCTGGATGGCGCGATCCTTGTTGGCATTCAAATAATCCGAACCTGCCAGCGGCGGGAAAACGTTCGGCCGACCAAGCCCGGTGGGTTGGTGGCACGCCGCGCAGATGGAGGAGAACAGTTGCCGGCCGGCGGCAATCTGCTCGGCCTTGGTTTTGGCTGCGCCGGGCGGAGGTGCCACGCCGCGAGGGGCCCCATCATCCACCCAGTCCTTGATCGTCTGGCGTTGCGCGGCGGTGATTTCCAGGGATTCGGGGCTGTTGGCCACGGGCATGGATTCCTGATAATATTCGCCCTTCCAACTGTCCCAGACGCGCCGCCTGATCTCCCAACGGTCGGCATACGCGGTCTTGTAGTCCAGCCAGTTGTAAACAAAACGGGTTTGCTGATTGTGACAACGGGAGCAATTGCCCATGAAAATCGGCTGGATGTCCCGGAGGTAGGTGGGACTTTGGTTAGTGGTGGCACAAGAAGTGGCTTCACCATCGGGCGCGCTTTGGGCAAAGACTTGGGTGGTGGCGATGCATCCGAGCGCCGCCAAGGCATACGGCCAAATGAATTGCACCCGCCGCCGGTTCGAGAATAGGAATGTGTGCATGGCTGTGTATTTAGTTCGCTAAGTTTATTTCGTCTAACATCGCTGGTTTAAAATCCGTAGGAAAGCTGCAACAGCAACTGGTCCACCGACTGGGTCGGGTCTGGGCTGTGAACAAATTCGTAGTCGCCCTCGAAGAGCAATGTATTGGTGAAGTAATAAATATAGCCAGCCGTCCAGCGCCGGATGGGGGCATTCAGCCCGTCATGCAGCGAATCATAGCGCCCCACCAACTCCACGTTGTTGACGACCGGAAGTTCCAGATTCAAGCCGGCCAGCTTGTAGCCAACCTGCGCCCACAGACCCTGCTGGCGGACCATGCCTTGATTGTCACTGCCATAGCGGCTCAGGATATATTCGCTCCGCGCCTCAAAGTAGGAGCCCAGATGCAGGGTTGCATCCAGCACGCCCGCAGTATAGAGATGGTTGCCGGCGTCATCCCATTGACCTGACTGCGCGGAAACCCCCAGTTCCAAATCGTAGTGAGGCTTGTAGGGCAAGGGCAAAAAGATCCCCAGACGCGCACCGCCAACGGGTTTGCTGTGCAGATTTGATGGCCCCACGTTTCCCCCCAAATCCAATGCGCTCGCATTACCAGTTCCATCCGCTGAGCTGGGTCCGTTCACGCCATAAACAGAATAGTTGAACAATTTGCCGGAGTCTCCGAGCGGGATGGCTCCGCGCAGTTGCGCTCCCACGCCGCTGCCCGGAACCAAATCAATTGCCAGCGGATCATCAGGAAACTTGTTCAGCCAGCCGGCACCCCGCTCCGTGTAGGTCCCCAGCGGCAGCAACAGGTCGCCGGCGCACAACGTGATGTAATCATTCAGCACATAGTCCAACTGGGCGAAACTCAAATCGAAGCTCGTGGAATAACCGCCACCGCCAGGGGCGTTATTTGCAATCGTCGTATCAAACCCGGCCTCAAACAGAATGTTGTCCCCGCCACGATATAGAAAAATGGGCGCAAAATCGGCCAGCGCAAAACCCGCGTTTTGTCCTTCCGTCTTGCCAAATTGAAATTCCGCGTCGCCCAAAATCATGAAGTTGTGGTTGACGGTGGCCTCATCAATCGGCTGGCGCTCCAGCGGTTGCACCTGCGCCGCCGCCGCAATGCTTTTCTGTTCCGCATCAGACGCCGTTTTCTGCGTTGCCTCAAGTTTTTCCTGAAGTTGCTGGAGCTGCTGCATGTCCTGTTGATGCGTCTGCTGCGCGACCTGGTTGGTCTGTTGCAGTTGTTGAACCTGCTCGCTCAACTTCTGCACCATCTGCTTGAGGGCGTTAAAATCGGCGTCGCTCACCTCCGCGCGGGCCGGCAGGGCGGACATCATCCCGATGGCGCATCCGGCAGTCAGCATGCCTGTCATCAAGCGGTGTGTTTTCTTGTTAGTTTTCATGCGTTGTTCAAAAAGTGAAAATGGGGGTTGATCCGTCGCTTAACGGCCGGAGTTTTCCTGGAGATATTGCAGGATCTGCCTCGCCTGGCTGCCAGGAAGATTCGCTCGCACCTGCATGTGCAACATGATGGTTTTCCACTGGGCCGCCGTGCGCTCGGTTGGATAACGCGAGGGATGGCAGCGATTGCAATGGATCGAGTAGAGTTCCGCCCCCGTGAGCGGCTTGCGGGCCATGGCTTTGTCCGCTTCCGGTGCGGTGGCCTTTGGTTCCACTGAATTGGTCGCCGGTGCGGTGGTCGCCGCGCCGGCCGGCGGTTCCGCAGAGTAAAGGGTGGTGGCCAGACCGCCAATGGCCAGGGCGGTGATCAGGGTGGCGAGTGTGGTTTGAACCAGTGAGTTCGACTGTTTGAATATTTTCATTTTGCGTCCGGCTTGAGATTTCGAGTTGTTAGTTCATTTCGGTCCCAACGACATTGACATTAACAGGTGTAATCTTCACGTTGCAAATTTATTCTAATCAGTTCGCGAGAACTTGCCATCCATTGTCTTTTTTAAAACATTTATTGGGCAATCGCGTGGTGAGCGGGCTTTTCTGCCGTGCAGGGTGGGGGCTGTTTTCCGTGCGGCTCTGGTCGTCGAAGTGGTGGTCCAAAATGAAAAAGCGCGGGCCGGAGCCCGCGCTTTGGGGTCAATTTGGCAGGCCGGCCCGAAGGTCGGCCAACCCGTTTACACGTTGTAGGTGCTGCTGGCCGTCGTGCCGCCGCGGCCGGTCCAGTTCGTGTGGAAGAATTCGCCCCGCAGTTTGTCCACGCGTTCGTAGGTGTGTGCGCCGAAATAGTCGCGCTGCGCCTGCAACAGGTTTGCCGGCAGCACCGCACTGCGATATTGGTCGAAAAATGCAAGCGCCGTGCTGAAGGCCGGAACGG
>JAJXXI010000606.1 GCA_021781185.1 bacterium | reverse complement strand
TGCTGATGGATTGCAGCCCGGTGTTTGCGGCGGATGATTCCTCCACGCTGGCGCCGAAAGTGGATGGCACGTTGTTTGTGGTGCGCAGCCGGTTTTCGCAGGCCCGGGTGGTTCGCGAGGCGCTCGAAATTCTGTTCCAGCGTCAGGCCCGGGTGCTGGGCCTGATTTTGAACCGCTCCGACGCCACCGCCCGTTCGTATTACGCCTACAAGTATGCCCAGTATTACGCCACGACGGAGCCGGCGGAGACCGGGGCGGATTCGTAACCAGGAAGTCTTTTGCCTTCCCGGACCCGATGGTTATCATCGGCGGGAAGCTGGCGGCGGAATGGCCGCCCGACATGGCCGGGAGGAGTTGTCGGTTTTCCCGGATGGACAATGAAAAAAACGATCACCAGACCTGTAGATCGCGGCGGCGGAAACGCCCCTGCGAATTGACCGGGACGGAGTCCGCCCGCGACCGGTCAAAGGCTGAAAACTGAAATGCTGAAATGCTGAAAGTTTTAAAGCTGAAAACCTGAAAAATTAAAAAGAAAAATGCGGTTATCTGAGGAATTGCGGCAGCGAACTAAACGGTTTGCTTCAGACGTTATCCAGCTTTATGTCAAGTTGCCCCGGCAACGGGATGAGGTCAAAGTTCTCGCGCATCAACTTCTGCGTTCGGGGACTTCCGTGGCAGCTCACGCCCGCGAAGCTTCGCGGGCGCGGTCTGACAATGAGTTCAGTTCCAAGCTGGACGGATTATTGCAGGAGGCCGATGAATCCCAACTGTGGTTGGAATTGTTGCGCGATGATTGCGGTATTTCAAAAGAGCAAATAAATCCGTTGCATCAGGAAGCCGGTGAATTGATGGCGATATTCATCACCATGGTTTCCAAGCTTCGTAGAAAAAGCTGAAATAATGTCAGCTTTTCAGCATTTGAATGTCAGCATGTCAGCTTTTCAGTCTTTCAGCATTTTATGAAAACTCTCCTCGTCACCGGGTCCTCCGGCCTTATCGGATCCGAAGTCGTGGAATCCTTCAGCCGCGATGGCTGGCAGGTTCACGGCGTGGACAACAACATGCGTGCCGACTTCTTCGGCCCCGGCGGCGACACCCGCTGGAACCAGCAGCGCCTGCTGGGCACGCTCAAAAACTTTTCGCATCACGAACTGGACATCCGCAATCGTCCCGCCGTGCTGGCCTTGTTGAAGGAGCTGAAACCGTCCGCCATCGTCCACACCGCCGCACAGCCGAGCCATGACCTCGCCGCCAGCCGGCCGTTTGACGATTTCGACGTGAATGCCGTCGGCTCCTTGAACCTGTTGGAATCCGCGCGGCTCGCCTGCCCCGAATCGCCGTTCGTCCACATGAGCACCAACAAGGTCTATGGCGATGCGCCCAATGAGATCGCCTTGAAAGAGCTGGACCGGCGCTGGGACTATGCCGACCCCGCCTACGCCGATGGCATCAAGGAAACCTTCCGCATTGACCAGAGCAAACATTCCATTTTCGGCGCGTCGAAAGTCGCGGCGGACGTCATGGTGCAGGAATATGGCCGTTATTTCGGCATGCCCACCTGCGCCCTGCGCGGCGGCTGCCTCACCGGCCCCAATCACAGCGGCGTGGAGCTGCACGGTTTTTTGAGCTACCTCGTCAAGTGCAACCTCGAGGGCCGCACTTACAAGATTTTTGGCTACAAAGGCAAGCAGGTGCGCGACAACATCCACAGCCACGACGTCGTCCAGTTCATGCGTCGCTACATCGAAGCGCCGCGCCAGGGCGAGGTTTACAATCTCGGTGGCGGCCGCGCCAACTCCGTTTCCATTCTGGAAGCCTTTGAGCTGATCGCCTCCATCTCCGGCAAGCCAATGAACCACGAATACGTGGATCAGAACCGTTCCGGCGACCACATCTGCTATATTTCAAACCTCGACAAGATGAAGGCGCATTATCCCGGCTGGGGCATCACCAAGGATTTGAAGACCACGTTTCAGGAAATCCACGACGCGTGGGTCAAAAGAAAAAGCTGAAAAGCTGAAACCGGAGAACGGAAAGCTGAAAGACTGAGCTGTGAAAATTGGAAAATAGAAAACAGAAATGAAGTTTCGGCGAACTCAGGGCGTCCATGGTTCTCCGCTATTTTGGCGCTCAGCGTCCCATTTTCTGCTTTCTGTTGTGTGCGTTGAGCTTGTCTGCTTTCAGCTTTTCAGTTTTTTGAACCATGGAAGTCCGCAGCATTGAAGTGATGGTCCGGGCGCTGAACACGGCCCGGGTGCAATACCTGATCGTCGGCGGACTGGCGGTGAATGCCCATGGTTTTGTGCGCCTGACCCGCGATGTGGACATTGTTTTGGGGTTGGAACCGGCCAATGCAGAGCGGGGATTGAACGCCCTGTTGGCCGCCGGCTGGCAACTGGCGATCCCGGAAACGCCGGCGGCATTTGCCAACCCGGCCATCCGCGAACGCTGGCGCACGGAGAAGAACATGATTGTGCTCAAATTGTGGAGCGATGCCCACCGCCGCACGCCGATTGATGTTTTTATCTATGAACCATTCGACTTCACCACTGAATGCCTGCGGGCGGAATGGCTGGAAGTTTGCCCGGGCGTTCTGGCTCCGGTGGTTTCCCTGGCAACGCTGTTGCTGATGAAGGAAACCGCCGGCCGGCCGCAGGACTTGGAGGATGTGAAGGAATTGAAACGCGTCCGATGAACCCTGCCTTTCCCATTGAACCAGACTGGCGCTGGGGCACGCCAGAAGGCAGCCGCGAATTTGACCGCCTGACTGATCGTCTGCTCACCTTCCGCGAAAAACTCGAATGGTTGGAGGAAGCCGAGACCTTGACTCTGCGCCTGCGCGCCAGCCGGGAGAAAAGGGAAAAGCTGAAAGCCGCGACCGGAGACCTGAAAGCGGAAAACTGAAATTCTGAAAGCTGAAACCTGACCACGGACCACGGACAGAGACATCAAACCTGGAAGCTGATAATTTGAAATGCAGAAAACGGAAAGCAGAAAAGTAAAAAGCTGAACGCGGCAACCCATGCCTTTGCCTGGGGGAAAAAGCAAAACACTGATTTCCGCAAAGCTCTGATTTTCGTTTTCCAATCTCAGATTTTCACCATGTTTCCCTCCACAATTTCCGCCGGTTTGGACCGTTTTCCGCTTGTAAAAAGGCCGGGGATGAGGAATAGTCAAATGTGCAATTCAACCCCAGCCGGCTTTGATAAAGCGTTTCGCTTGTCCGCCAACAGGCCGCTTTTGCCCGGGTCAAGTCTGGACAAAAAAGGAGCCGGATCGTATCAGGATCCGGCTCTTGTGAGTCTGCGGCGACGGTTAATTGGACGTCGCGGTTTGCGAGCTCG
>JAJXXI010000275.1 GCA_021781185.1 bacterium | reverse complement strand
CTCTTTCTTTTGTAATCAACCCCCAACCAGTCGAAGCATCATGAAACACCCCACCCCGCAAATTACTTGTAAACCGTTTTTAACCCGAATCAGTTCTGCCGTGGCTTTGGTGGTCACGCTGGTCACGCCATCGCTGTTTGCCGCCAGCGGCACATGGGCGAGTGCGCCCGTTAGCGGCGAGTGGACCAACGTGTTGAACTGGTCTGGGGCAGTGCCTGGAACGATTAACAACACCGCCAACAACGGC
Organism: bacterium; assembly: GCA_021781185.1. Classification (GTDB taxonomy): domain Bacteria; phylum Verrucomicrobiota; class Verrucomicrobiia; order Limisphaerales; family UBA11358; genus UBA11358. The sequence goes on along the minus strand of JAJXXI010000275.1, from coordinate 3,102 downwards.
GTTGATACTGGCTCAATCGCCACTTTCACCAACCCAGTAACGACGTATGGCGGGGCGTCTTCGCCAGTCATCCCGGATGACGCCACCATTGCCAATGGCAAGGCGCGCATGATGGGCCGGTTAAATTTCGTCGGTGCCAACTGTGGTGCTTATGTGTTTTATTCCCCGAGCCCTTATGCGGCGCAAACCTCCACCACTCCGGAAACCGGGGTGTTGAGCCTTTGCGATCCTAGCGGCGCGGGCAACAACGGCTCCTATATTGATACGGCGGTGACCAATCCCCAGGTTTTTCTGGTGCCGGTTCAGATTCGCCTCCCGTCATCAACGACAGGCACATACGGTTTCACCAACAACGCGGCCAATATAAATGCAACCTATTACTTTAGTAATCTTTTCCTGTATCCGGGCGCTACCGGGCGCGGTGTGACGTTTGTTTTTGCAGGTTCCAATACCGGCACCAACACGGTCAATTTGTTGTCACAAAGCGCAAATCAGAGTGGTTCACCTTCTGGCGTGCGAAAGGAGGGGACGGGGCGGTGGATTTTGTCTGGAGTCAATACTTTCAACTCTGGTTCTGCCATGAACATTAACGACGGGACATTGGAAATTCAAAATGCCGGTGCTTTTGGTTCAGCCACCGCAGTGACTGTGAATTCTAATGGAGTTCTGCAGGTTGACGGAGTGGCTTTGACACAAATCTTCAACCTGAATGAAAGCGGCACTGTGAGAATGAATGGCACTGGCACTTTTAATGGTGTGACCGTGAGCGCCCTTGTCGGTGCCACCCCCACTGTGGCGACTACTGGTGCCAGCGACGTTTTGACTTTGGGCAACGCCGCCAACATGGTTGCCGGCGGATCTGTTGGTGCGGTCCTTCATATTGCCGGTCCGGGCACCGTGTTCCTCAGCTATGCCAATAATTATACGGGTATGTGGTCCATTGACTCCGGCACGCTGCAAATTGCCAGCGGTGTTACCGGTGCTTTGGGTGCCGGTGCAAATTTGAACGTCGGGGCGGGCGCTGTATTTGACCTGACCCAGGTCACGGCGGGCGGCGGCACTTACAATCCTAGTGTGGCGGGCATCGGTGGCAGCGGCACCGGCACCGCAATTGGCTCAACGGCGGCCACGATCAAGGCGGATTCCAGCGGCATCATTGATCTGGCCACCGGTTCCAAGACAATTACATTGGACTATGCGCCTGCTGCGTTCACCGGTGATTCGACACATCCTGCGCTGTTTGTTTCCCAAGGCACCTTGTCCCTTGGCAACAATGCCTTCACCATCAATAACTCGACCAGCACCCCGCTGGGCGTGGGCACCTATCAACTGATTGCCCAGGCCAGTGGCAGTATTACCAGCGCCGGTGGCTACTCGGTGACGTCGGTTTCCGGTGGCGGCCTTGCGGCGGGCACTGTGGGAACCATCGTGGTGAACGGTGGCGAAGTGGATTTGGTGGTGGCAAGCTACACTTCCAAGAGTCTCGTCTGGAAGGGGGGTAATCCCAATAACAATTGGGACATCAATACGACACTGAATTTCCTCAATGGTGTCACACCCTCCGTATTTAACAATTCCGATAACGTCACGTTTGATTCCACGGGTTCAGCCAATCCCAGTGTCAACCTTGCGGCGACCGTTTCGCCGGGCAGCGTCACGGTGGACACCACCGCGAACAACTATACCTTAACGGGCAGTGGCCAGATTGGTGGCGGCACAACTTTGACCAAAGTGGGCACCGGCACTTTGCTGGTTCAGACCGTCAACAGTTACGGTGGCAACACCACGATCAGCAACGGCGTGTTTCAACTGGGTGTGAATGAGGCGATTCCGAGCGGGGCCAGCGCCGGTTCCGGTGATGTGCTTTTGCAAAGCCCTGGCACCTTGGATATGAATGGCTTCAACAACACCATCAACGCCTTGATCGGCGGCGGCACGGTGGATACCGTGTCGGGTGGCACGCCGCTCCTGACCATCGGCAATAATAATGACAGTGGAACTTTCTCCGGCGTCATTCAAAATACCGCCGGCACGCTGGCCTTGACGAAGGCGGGCACCGGAATGGAAACACTGACGGGAACCAATACTTACGCAGGTGGCACCACCGTTAGCGCCGGCACCCTGCGGATTGGCAATAGCCAGTCTCTACCGGCTGGCGGCGCGGTGACTGTCAATGGCGGCACTCTGGATTTGGGGGCCAGCGCGGTGGTGGGAACCCTTGTGGGAACGGCACCCGGAGTCATCGCCAATAATTCAACCACCGCCACCAACATTCTCGTGGTGACCAACACCTCCACCTTCGGCGGTCTCATCGCAGACGGCTCCGGCGGCGGCGGCGTGAGGGTCCTGGTTTCCGGCGGCACGCTTCAGTTGAATACCGCCAACACCTACAGCGGTGGAACCATTCTCGCGACCGGAACCACCTTGGGTGTGGGAGCAGGCGGCTCGGCAGGCACAGGTGGCATCTTGGCCAGCAATGGTGCCGCACTGGCATCCAATGCGGGTGGTGGCACCGCTTCTTACATTAACAATGATGTCACAACGGTTTCTGGCGCGACGGTCAATTTCTACGGCGCTGGGGCAGGCGGCGATTCATTCGGTGGTCTGTTCATTGGTGACGCTACTGCTACGAATGTCTTTAACGGTCAGCTTACCATTACCGGTGGTTCCGCTGGTGCTCCGGTATTCTCGAACTTCTTGGGCGTTGTCAAATTCCTTCCGAACAACTCGGTTGGGAACCGAATCTACACCTCCGCCACCACCTTCGTGAACGGTGGCGATAATACAACATTCGATTTTGAAGGAGGCTACTTGTTTAACCGTAATCCCGCCACGTTTTCTTTGGGGGCCATCATCGGCGGAAACAGCGGGGGCGGTATTTCCGGCCCGACAACGGGACCGGCTACTTACTGGATCGGTGCCAAGGGCATAAGCACCGTTTTTTCCGGGAGCATCTCCGGCGACAACAATATCGTCAAAGTGGGCACCGGCAAACTGACCCTAAATGGCGGATCGTTTGGGGTGATCGGTCTGGATTCCAATTACAATTTGGTGACGAATTACGTTTATACCAATTTGATTTCCTATGTCGGTGCGACCACG
>JAJXXI010000228.1 GCA_021781185.1 bacterium | reverse complement strand
CTGAATTTCGTCGCGCGCATCTATCAGGTGGCCGATTACGAAAAATACGGTGCGGAACTGCTCGCGGAACTGGAACTCGCCAGCAAGCGCGATGCACTGCCCGGCGAACTTTCGCGCGGCATGAAACAGAAGCTCGCCATCGCGTGCGGTCTGCTGCATTCCCCCAGGGTGATTTATTTTGACGAACCGCTGACCGGCCTGGACCCGCTCGGCATCCGGCGGATGAAGGATTCCATTTTGAAGCGCGCCCGGGCCGGCGCGGCCATCATTCTCAGCTCGCATCTGCTCCACCTTGTCGAGGAAATCTGCACAAGAATTTTGATTTTGCAGAACGGCCGGAAAATCGCCGACGGCACGCTGGCCGAGGTGACGGAGAAATTCTCCGCCCCGGCCGGCGATGCCAGCCTGGAGGAAATTTTCTTCCGCGCCACCAGCGAAACCGGCACTCCCGCCACGCCGCCCGTGCTGCCGCTCGAACGCCGATGATCGCCGCGCTCTGCTATCTGCAATTTCACTCGGCCCGCAACCGGCTGGTCTCGCGGTTCAAGCGGCTCAAGCAGCCGAAATACCTCGTCGGCGCCATCGTGGGCGGATTGTATTTCTACTTTTACTTTTTCCGCTACCTGTTCGGCGCCGGCGGGCCGGGGCGCAATCCGGCGGTGGACCTCATGGCTTCGCCGGCAAACGTGCTGCTGTATGAATCGGTCGCATCGCTCGTGCTGTTGGTCATTGTGCTGCTGGCGTGGATTGTTCCGCACGAACGCGCCGCGCTCACGTTCACCGAGGCAGAGGTGGCGTTCCTGTTTCCCGCGCCGGTCACGCGCCGCACGCTCGTGCAGTTCAAACTGATCCGCTCGCAACTGCGAATTGTTTTCAGCACGCTGCTCCTGACGTTGTTTTCGCATCGTTTTGGCGGCAATGTCTGGACGCATGCGTTCGGCTGGTGGCTGATTCTTTCCACGCTGAACCTGCATTTCCTCGGCGCGTCGTTCGCGCGGACGCTGCTGCTGGATCTCGGCGTGTCCAACTGGTTCCGGCGGCTGCTGGCCGTTTTGCTGTTGGCGACGGCCGTGGTCGCCGTCTGGATTTGGGCCAAACACACGCTGCCCCCGCTGACGGACAGCGACACGGCCGACCTGAAATCCATCCTGAACTACGCGCAACTGCTTTTGAACGCCGGCCCGGCGCTGTATTTGCTGTATCCGTTTCACTTGCTCGTGAAACCATTTTTTGCGCCCGATGCCCCGGCCTTTCTCGTCGCCCTGGCTCCCGCGCTGCTGTTGTTTCTGCTGCATTACCTGTGGGTGATTTTCTCGGACGTGGCCTTCGAGGAAGCCTCGGTGGAAGCGTCGCAGAAACTCGCCACGCGCGTCACCGCCGCGCGCGCCGGCAACTGGCAGGCCGCGAAGAAAAACCAGAAAGCCCGGCGCGCATGGTTTGCGCTCGCACCCGCCGGCCCGCCGGCCACGGCGTTGCTGTGGAAAAACCTCATCGGCCTCGGGCAGATTTTCTCCGCGCGCCTGCTGATCGTGGTGGTGGTCGTCTGTGTGGCCATGTTTGCGACTTTGGGCAACCATGGCCGGGCGCATAATGTTGCCGTGATTGCGGCGATCATTGTGGCCACGGTCTTGTGCTATTCCTTGCTGCTCGGCCCGCAGATTTTGCGGCTGGATTTTCGCCGCGATCTGCCGCTGGCCGACCTCCTGAAAACCTTTCCCCTGCGCGGCTGGCAAATTGCGCTGGGCGAAATCCTCGCGCCCGTGACCGTGCTGGCGGCTTTTCAATGGTTCCTGCTGCTGCTCGGTTCCATCCTGGCCGTATTCCTGCCCGGCGGGAGAACGGCCCTCTGGCTGACCATCGCGGTCAGCGCGGCCATCGCGTTGCCGGTCCTGGATGTTCTGCTGCTGCTCATTCCCAATGCCGCCGTGCTGCTGTTTCCGTCGTGGATCCAGGCCGGCAAGGACAGTCCGCGCGGCATCGAAGCCACCGGCCAGCGGCTGGTTTTTGCCGTGGGCCAGTTGCTGGTCCTGCTGCTGGCGCTGGTGCCCGTTACGCTGGCGTTCGCAGCGGTTTATTTCCCGCTCAAAATGGCGCTTGGCCCCGTCGTGCCAGTGCTTTTCGGCGCGCTCACGGCGGCCGGCGTGCTTGCGGCGGAAGCCGGGGTCGGGGTGCTGTTGCTGGGCAAAATGTTTGAGCGGTTCAATGTCACCGAAGATCCGGCGAACTGAAGAACACTGCGGTCCGCGCTTGCACAGAATTGAATTTCCTAATTATACTCGCGCGTTATTTATTTATGAACAAGACTCCCATTCGCATTGCCATCACCGGCGCCGCCGGCCAGATCGGTTACTCACTTCTGTTTCGCATCGCTTCCGGCGCGGCCTTCGGTCCCGACCAGCCGGTCATTCTGCACCTGATTGAAATCCCCGATGAAAAAGCCATGAACGCCCTGCACGGCGTGTGCATGGAGTTGGACGACTGCGCCTTTCCGCTGCTCAAGGAGCTCGTGCCCACCTCAAGTCTCGACGAAGGTTTCAAGGGAGTGAACTGGGCGTTGCTGGTCGGTGCCGTGCCGCGCAAGGCCGGCATGGAACGCAAGGATCTGCTCGGCATCAACGGCAAGATCTTCACCGGCCAGGGCAACGCCATCGCCAGGAACGCCGCCAGCGACGTCCGCGTGCTCGTCGTCGGCAATCCGTGCAACACCAACTCGCTCATCGCCGCGAACAACGCGCCTGGCGTGCCGAAGGAACGTTTCTTCGCCATGACCGCGCTGGACGAAAACCGCGCCAAATCCCAGCTTGCCCAGAAGGCCAGCGTGGACGTCACCGCCGTCACCAACCTCGCCATCTGGGGCAATCACAGCGCCACGATGTATCCTGATTTTTACAACACGAAGATCAACGGCCGCCTCGTGCCGGAAGTCATCAGTCACACCGAATGGCTGGAGAAGGATTTCATCGCCACCGTGCAGCAGCGCGGCGCGGCCATCATCAAGGCCCGCGGTTTGAGCAGCGCCGCCAGCGCCGCCAACGCCGCCGTCAACACGGTTTACAAGCTCACGCACCCGACACCCGCCGGCGACTGGTTCAGCGTGGGTGTTCACTCCGATGGCAGCTACGGCATCGAGAAGGGGTTGATCTTCAGCTATCCGATCCGCAGCAACGGCAAGGATTTTGAGATCGTCCAGGGCGTGCCGCTCAACGACTTCAGCAAGGCGAAGATTGCCGCAACGGAAAATGAACTAAAGGAAGAGAAATCGCTCGTCACCGACCTGCTGCAGAAATAGTTGATTGATGCATCTGCATCTCAACCCCGAAAGGCAACCGGCAACCGGCTGATTCTTTTCGGG
>JAJXXI010000383.1 GCA_021781185.1 bacterium | reverse complement strand
GCCCTGATCACCTCGGTGCTCACCCTGCTTTATTACATCTCCCTGGCCCGCGGAGGCAGCCGGAATTGACGTTAATTTGCTTGCGGCTTCGTGTCGCGGGTTTAACTTTTCCGCATTCATGGCGGTGAAAAAAGTCAAAAACAAGCCGGTCCCGGTAAAACGGAAGCGGAAAGTCTCCGCCAAGCCACCTCTCAAGCGCTCGCTGAAAAAAACCTTGCCGAAGCCGGTCGCCCCGCTGCCGGCACCCGTTGAACTGCCCGTCATCAAGCCCCCCGTCCCGACCACCGAGAGCGACACCAGCACTTTCCTCCGGCGCGAAGCCGAACGGCATGATGGTGACAGCGCCATCAAGCTATACCTCCGCGAAATCGGCCAGGTAAAACTCCTCACCCCGCAGGAGGAAATTGAACTAGCCGCCAAGATCAAGAAGGGCAACAAGGCGGCCCGCGAACACATGATCAAGGCCAACCTGCGCCTGGTCGTGAAAATCGCCCGCGATTACGAGGGCATCGGCCTGCCATTGCTGGATTTGATCAGCGAAGGCAACATCGGCCTGATGAAGGCCGTGGAACGGTTTGACCCGAAAAAGGGCGGCAAGCTTTCCACCTACGGTTCCTGGTGGATCAAGCAGTCCATCAAGCGTGCCTTGGCCAACCAGTCCAAGACCATCCGCCTGCCGGTGCATCTCGTGGACAAAATTTCCAAGATGCGCCGCATGGCGATGAAGTTGCAGGAAGAACTGGGCCACGAACCGTCCGACGAGGAACTCGCCGCCGAACTCGGCACCACCGCCGCGCGGGTGTCGCAGATGCGCACCGCGTCCATCCGCCCCGCCTCGCTCGACGCCCCGGTGGGCGATGACGATTCGAATAATTTCTCCGAAATCGTCGAGGACGAGCGCGCCATCAATCCTTACGACGAGCTGGAGGACAAAACCGTGACCAGCATGTTGCAGGACATGGTCAAGCATCTCAACGACCGCGAATCCACGATTTTGCGCTACCGTTTCGGCCTCGATGGCGGCCAGGAAAAAACCCTGGAGGAAGTCGGTGAGAAATTTGGCGTCACGCGCGAGCGCGTCCGGCAGATTCAGAACCTGGCCCTGCGCAAGCTCCGCAAAATGATTGAGAAGCTGGAAAAAGCCAAAACGAAGGAAGATTGATTCATGCCTGCCACGATCACGGTCGCTGAAATTGAAAGCGCCATCCGCAACGTCCCGGATTTTCCGAAGACGGGCATCCAGTTCAAAGACATCACGCCCCTGCTGGCCGATGCCCGCCTGTTCGCCGGCGCGATTGATCTGCTGACCCGGAACTTCACCCCCGGCAGCGTGGATGCCGTGGTGGGCATTGACGCCCGCGGCTTCATTTTCGCGGCGGCGGCGGCCACCAAACTGAAGGCCGGCTTCGTGCCTGTGCGCAAAAAGGGCAAGCTGCCCTACGCCACCATCGAACAGGATTACGCCCTGGAATACGGCAGCGCCACCGTGGCCATGCACACGGACGCGCTCAAGCCCGGCGCCCGCGTGTTGTTGATTGACGATTTGCTCGCCACCGGCGGCACCTCGGCCGCCGCCGTGGCGTTGGTGCAGAAACTCGGCGGCAACATTCTGGAACTGGGTTTCCTGATCGAACTGAAATTTCTCAACGGGCGGGAAAAACTGAAGCACCTGCCCGTCCGCTCCCTGGTGGTTTACTGAATGTCCCATGAATGAGCCGCCCGCATTAAGCGTGGTCATCCCCTGCTTCAACGAGCAGGGCAATCTCGTCCCGCTGGTCACCTCCATCGCGGATGCGCTGGCCCCGCTGGGTATTTCCTACGAAATCGTCATCACCGACGATTGCAGCAAAGACGATTCCTGGAACACCTTGAAAAAACTGGCGGCGGAAAACCCCTGCGTCTGCGCGCAACGGCTCGAAAAAAATTCCGGGCAGTCGGCGGCCCTGTGGGCGGGCATCAAGTCGGCCCGGGGACGCTACATCGCCACGCTGGACGCGGACATGCAGAATGATCCGAGGGATCTGCCCAAATTCATCGAGGCGCTGAAAAGCTCCGACTGCGTGTGCGGCTCCCGCATCGAGAAGCGCCGCGAAGGCGACAATGTGATCCGCCAGATTTCCTCCAAAATCGCGAACGGCGTCCGCAACTGGATCACGCGCGAAACCGTCACCGATTCCGGCTGCTGCTACCGGATGTTCAAGCGCGAGTGCGCCGCGAACCTGAAATTTTTCAAGGGCATGCACCGGTTCCTGCCCACGCTGTTCAAGATCGAAGGCTTCACTGTCACGGAAATCCCCGTGAACCACCAGCACCGGTTGACCGGCGTGAGCAATTATGGTGTCTGGAACCGGCTCTTCGCCTCGTCCTACGACCTGTTTGCCGTGCGCTGGATGCAGAAACGCATGTTCCGCTTCCAGGTCAAAGAGCAGATTAATTTCGGGCCCGATGAATCCCCAAAGCGGTGACCGCCCGCGTCTGGAAATTTAGTTTTCAACCTCCGCGTTCCGTTTACACTGATGGCGATGCACTGGCTCCTATCGCTCGACACCGCGCTGTTTCATTTCATCAATGGCACGCTGGCCAATCCGTTTTTCGACCGGCTCATGCCCTTGTTGAGCGGAAAGGGTGTTCCCTGGCTGGTGGCGGCCATCGTCGGCGTCATTTGGATTCTCATCTGCGGCTCGACCCGGCTGCGCCTGTGCACCCTGTTTGCCGTGCTCGTCGTTTCGCTGGGCGACCCGCTCATTATTGGCACCATCAAGCACTCGGTGCAGCGGCCGCGACCGTTTGTCACCCAGCCGGATGCGCGGCTGTTCGGCAAAACCGGGGCCGGTTATGTGCCGCCGATGGCCAACGGGGAACTGCCAGCCAACGCCAACCGCGCCAGCATGCCCTCGGCCCATTCCGCCAACTGGTTTGCGCTGGCCATGACGTTGCTGGTTTTTTATCGCCGGAGCGCCTGGTTCATGTTTCCGATGGCCGCCGCCGTGGCGTTTTCCCGCGTTTACAACGGAGTGCATTACCCCGGCGATGTGCTAGTGGGGGGAATTCTCGGCGCAGGCTACGCCGTCGCCCTGTTGGTGGCGGCGCAGGCGCTGTGGAATGCTCTCGGCAAAAGAGTTTTTCCGCGGTGGCATCAACGGTTGCCCAATCTTCTGAATCCCGCGCCGGCTCCGGCCAGTGATCAACCGGCAGAGACAAGCTCCCACTGGTTGCGGCTGGGAGTCCTGCTCATCATCGTCGCGCTAGTGGCCCGCTGGATTTACCTGGCCAGCGGCCTGATCGGCTTGAGCGAGGATGAAGCCTATCAATGGCTCTGGTCAAAACATCTGGCGCTCTCGTATTTCAGCAAG
>JAJXXI010000193.1 GCA_021781185.1 bacterium | reverse complement strand
GTGTCGGGATACCCCAGAACGACCATGCCCACGGAATCGCCCACCAGCAGCAGGGGTATGCCCGCCTCGTCCAGCAGCTTCGCCGTGGGATAATCATACGCCGTGAGCGCGGCGATCTTCTCGCCGCGCGCCTTCATGGCGCGAATTCTGGCGACGGTGATTTTGGCTGTGTTCATCAGATGACCGCAATGGGCGGGCTGTGGAATCGAAGCAAACTCATGGAGGTGATTTCGTGTTCAGGGACGGTTAAAAGCTTTTCGCCAGCTCGTCCGGTGTGGTGGTCGCCGTGCCGACCTTGCCGACCACAATGCCGGCGGCATGATTGGAAAGGAGGGCCGCCTCCACCGGCGACGCGCCGGCAGCCACCGCCAGGGTGAATGTGGCGATCACCGTGTCGCCTGCGCCGGAAACATCAAACACCTCCTGCGCCACCGTGGGAATGTGAAATGGCTTTTGCCCGTGCCGGCACACCAACATGCCCAATTCGCCAAGCGTGACGAGCAGCACCGCCGGGCGCAGTTCCGTCAGCAGTTTCTCCGCGACCTGCATGAGGTTTTTGTCCGCAAACGGATTTTCATTTTTGGTGTCATCTGGCAGGCCGGCCAGTTCAAACGCCTCTTTGCGGTTCGGCGTGATAAGCGATAGCCCGCTCAAGTCCAGTTGATGCACGGGCTTCGGGTCGAGGCTCAGCCACACGCCGCGTGTGCGGCACAGCTTCTTGATCTCGTCGAGCAACGGCTGCGTGACGACGCCCTTGCCATAATCGCCCACGATCACGGCACCGGCGCGGGGAAGTTGCGCCTTGAATTCCGCCAGCAGACCGGCCGTGGTTTTGGCGTCCAGGCAACCGCGCGTTTCGCGGTCAATGCGCACCACCTGCTGCTGATGCGCGACGATGCGCGTCTTGACACTGGTGTGCCGCGCCGGGTTTTTCACGAGGCCGCCGCAGCCGATGTTCTGTTCCGACAACAGTTTCAGGAGCCGGACCGCCGCGTCATCCCGGCCGATGGCACCGAACAATTCCGCCGGGGTGGCGAGTGAAACCAGGTTGCGCGCCACGTTCGCCGCGCCGCCGGGCATGAAGCTTTCCCGCTGAAAATCCACCACTGGCACGGGGGCTTCCGGGGAAATGCGCGACACCCCGCCCCAGATAAACTGGTCAAGCATCACGTCGCCCACCACGAGGACGCGCGTTTTTTGCGCGGCGGACAAAATTTGTTTCGCGCGCTTTCTGGAAAGCTGGCTGGCACTCATATTTTTGGAACCCCGGCGGGCACAATTAACACGAATCAAAACCGGAAAGCAAACTGTGTTCACTTCTCGCGTTCCGAAAATCGCGCGCTTATTTCCGGGCGAGCTTTGCCCAGAATTTCTCCAATTCATCCGGCCCGAAGTCGGCAAGAATTTGGCCGTCCACATCAATCACGGGCGCAAGGCGCTGGCCGGAAAGATTGACCATTTCGGTGTAGGCCTGGGCGTCGGAGATCACGTCCAGCGTTTCGTATCGGATGCCGTGCTCGTCCAGCCAGTGTTGCGCCTTGTGGCACCACGGGCAATACGGCTTGATGAAGAGGCGGATGTTCATGTCTGGCTATCTGGCAAATTTGCCGGTGACAACCTATCAGTTTGCGGGAACTTCAAAAATAAAATTTGAGCCCCCGGAATCCGGCACGCCAAAACAAGGCAAGGACCGGACAAGACCGGCATTGATATCCCGTCCGTCATCCCTATAATTCGCTGCGAGAAACGATGCGTCACGCAACCCCATTGCAAAGCGATCTGAACCGCCTGACTAACGGGCATTGAACTTATTGTCGAGCCACCATCATGAGCACCGAAACCGCCACCCAATTCAACGCCAGCGTCATCGGACGTGAGGAAATTCATCCGGAACTGATCGTGCTCCGCGTCCGGCCCGACGACAAGTTGTTTGAGTTCAAGCCCGGTCAGTTTGCCGTGCTCGGCCTGCCCGGAAACGCCCCGCGAGTAGCGGCGGCGGAACCGGAAAACCCGGCCCCGGAACCGGACAAGCTCATCCGCCGCGCCTACAGCATCGCCTCCGCCAGCGTGGAACGCCGGTATGTGGAATTTTACATCACGCTCATCACCAGCGGCCAGCTCACCACCCGCCTGTTTGCGCTGAAGCACGGCAGCCGCGTTTTTCTCGGCCCGAAAGCCAGCGGCGTTTTCACGCTGGACAAGACCCCGCCCGGCAAGACCGCCGTGCTCATCGCCACCGGCACGGGACTCGCGCCTTACGTTTCCATGCTGCGCACCATTCTGGCGCACGAAACGCAACGCAAGTTCGTGGTTCTGCACGGCGCGCGTTACAGTTGGGATCTCGGTTATCGCGGCGAACTCGAAACCCTGGCCCGCCTGCGCCCCAATTTCACCTACATCCCGAGCATCACGCGGCCCGATCAGGACCAGCATTTCCTCGGACGCATCGGACGGATTCAGGCCATTCTGGAACAAGGTGCCTTGGAAAAGGATGCCGGCGTGAAACTGGATCCTGAACATGCCGATGTCTTCCTCTGCGGCAACCCGGAAATGATCAAGATTGTCACCGCCATGCTGGAGGCCAAGGGATTCAAACGCGGCCACGCCAAGGAACAAGGCAATATTCACGTCGAAGAATACTGGTGAGACGGATTCACCACGGCAAAAGAATGCGAAATCAAATTTCCGCAATCAATTCTTCTACCGTGACTCCCGCCGTGCGAATCAAACTGCGCAGGTGCCTCGGGCGACTTCCTTGTGATCGGAAATTGAGAGCGTCGTCATTTCGCCTTCCTTGACCAGGATAATGTGGCTGCCGCGTTGACGGGCCACCTGCCAGCCCAGATTCCCAAACGTCCTGACCGTTTTGCGCCCGCTGATGACCGGAATTGAAGGTATCAGGCCAGCACTTCAACTTGCTGCGTTTCCACCGTGAGCGGCAGGCCGCGTTCCGCGCGCACTTCAAGGCACAGCGTGATGGCTTCCCTGATGTTCTTCAATGCCTGCGGTTTGGTTTTACCCTGACTGACGCAGCCGGGAATCGCCGGGCATTCGACAATCCAGATGCCATCCTCGTCGCGGTCAAGTGTCACAGAAGGCTTCATATTCAACGCGTAACCGATGCCGGACCGATTTTCAAGCGCTCTACAGCTCCGTCTGGAGCAACATAAAGAAGATGTCGCTCCGACGGAGCTTTGGTTTTCAGGGAGCGAAACGCCACGAAGAGGCCGCCCCTACGGTGCTCGGTGGGAATTGGCGGGAGCTGAAGTCACAAAACTGGCAAATCATCCCCCAATCTGCTGCTGATAATCCTGCGGCGAGAGCAGCGCATTGACTTCGGACGCGTCGCTCAATTTGATCTGGTAAAAC
>JAJXXI010000537.1 GCA_021781185.1 bacterium | reverse complement strand
CAATCCACCCAATGTGCGCCGGCTTCGAGAATGTTGTGCTGGAAGTAATTCTCGTTGAACAACACCAGCCCGCGTTCACCGCAGATGCCGGCAAACTGCTTCAGCCGCGACCAATACCACAAATTGTATTTCGTCAGATCGTATTTGCTCAAGCCATCCCAGGCCGTCCCCTGCCCGCTCCGTGCAAACGGCTGTTCATAAAACGGTGCCCAGACGGAGCCATTGATCCGCCGGACGCGCTCGTGATCTTCGCGACGGCGGTCATACCAAAGTCCGTAGTGATGATCCAGCGCGGCCAGATTTTGCGCGACCATTCCGTCGGCCAGTTCATTCAGGTCGTCCGTAAAGCCAGCGCCAATCCGACCGGGCGCAAACCGCGACAAGTCCACCCCGTAATTTTTCGCCTCACTCGGACGCATGTTGCCACGCCACCAGTTGATTGGCTGCACGCCACCGATCAGCAGTTTGCCATCGCACACGAGCCAGCCGTTGGTGATGAAAATGTAGTGGTGAATGATGGGGGATGTCTGATGTGCGTCCGCAATGGCTTCAACCGATTTTGCAGCACCGGCGGCACAGGGAATGGCATCTCGCCTTCCGGCCTCCGCGATGAAATCAGACAACTGTGGCGCGGGTTTGTGAGATTCGGCAATCAACTCCGCCGCTTGTTTCTCCGTTGGGTTGGAAAACTCCGTAAAATTGCGCGGCATCAGTGGAAATTTTTCTGCGGCGGCTTTGCCCAGCCGGTCGGCCACCTGCGCCACAAAGAGGCTGATGGGACGAACGGTCGAATTGGCCTCGCGCCAGACGCCGTTGCCTGCAAATTCACCCCAGCAGCCGAACGCCCAGTTTTGTGCGCCGGGTGGATTTTCGCAGGAAATTTTCGAGGCGTCGCACTGCCAAAGCACCGAGTTGGCCGCCGACCAACCCGCTCCCTCGCCATCCGCGCCGCGGTTCCTCAGGCTCAAGCCGCCGCCGTCAATCCGCACGTTGTCGAACAGCGTGCCGCTCGCCCAGCTTTGAATCGCCCCGCTGCCGCCGGTTGGCAGCGTGTCCTCGCACTGCACGAAGGCATTCGGCCCGGCGGCGCAAAACCCAACGGCAAAATCGTGGCGACCATGTTCCGCCCAGCAACGCAGAAACAACGTCTGCTGTCCCACCGTGAAAAATGTGTTTCGCCGCCAGCCGCCAACTTCCGAAACGGGCGCGAGCGAAAGGCAATCTTCCACCGTCACCCGCTTGCAGCTCTCGTAAACCGCCACCGCCGAGCCGGCAAAGTGTTCAAACGTCACCTGCCGCACCCACGCATCGGCGGCATTTTCCATCGTGATGGCGAACCAGGAATGGCTTTCATCCTTGGGATTCCGGGCATCGAAGGCGGATTCCAGCCGCAGGTTTTCTACTCCGATCTGGCTGATTCGTCCGGGCCAGGAATAATTCTCCACCACCCCGCCGCCAAATCCCCTTTCGATGGCCGTCGTGATGGGTGCATCAATCGTTATTTGGTTGCCGTCAATTTTTTGAATCACACGGTCCCAAACCAGATCGTAACTGCCCGGATGCCAGACCAGCCGCCAGTCGCCGAGGCCGCCGCCAAACTCCGTCATGCCGAGCGCGTCAATCCACGCCCTCGTGCTGGGGCGGACAATGTCAATCGTGTCCCCGACCTTCAATCCGGCCGCATCCGCCACGTGAAAATTCACCGCGCCAACCGGAACGTAATCGTCGGCAATCCGCCAGCCGGAATTTGTCCGGCTGGATCGGTCGTCCTGCCCGGCAATGCGGATCAACGTGCGCCGATCCGTGCCGGCCGCAATCAACACGGTGCCGCCCTCATTCATCCCCTGGCCGCGCAGAATCACGCCGGAATTGGTGATCAGCAACTGGCCGAACACATCATGCCGGCCTTTCAGCAGCAACACGGCACCGCGAATGCCGTTGGTGTCCGCCGGCAGGCTGGCCACGTAATCAATCGCTTTTTGAATACGCGCGGTCTCATCGCCGGAAACAGCCGAAACGACGGCGCGAACCGGAGCGTCGGGAATCGGCCGGTTGTTGCCGGCATACCCGCAGGTGGAAAAATCGGGGACGCGATTGCCGTGTGCATCGGCGTCATAAACCAAATGCCCATCCTTGCCGGTGGAAATAATGGGTGACAGCTTTTTTTTGGAGGCGGCGTGAAGCGTGAAGGCCACGAACACGATGAAAAGGATGGAGATTGCTGTCGTTGGGAATATGGCGTGTTTCACATTCATGGCAATTCTCCCGTGAGCTTCGATAAATTGTTTCGGTGGGCAATTTCTTTCCTGTCGGAAAAGATCGTCAAACCCCGACCGCGACCGTAGTGCGTGCCATCCTGATCCCAAAGAATGGTGAGCCAGTGGCCGTGGTATTTCACGCCGTCGAGGCAAAACCAGTTCCAGGTGCCGGCCGGCAATAGTGGCCAGACCTCCACCGTATTATCCATTCGCGGCACCAGACCGACAACGCCAGTGATCAACAAGTCAGCGAAAGTTGAGTGATTGTAGTAGCGGCTGCGACCGCCTTTGCCATTGATCCATTGGCCGGTGGTTTCATCCAGATACTCGCCAATGTAGGGCTTGCCATCGGCGTGCTGGCTTTCGACATACGTGAGGAACGCGTCGTAATAGTCCCGCTGAAGCTGCGAGTCCTCGTCGCCATTTTTCCCACCCGACGAGAACGTCACGGGCACGTAATTGCGCAGCACATTAGCCAACGCATCAAGCGTCTGCGAAGTGGCGAAGGGCCAGACGGCCCCATCCCATTCGCAATGGCCGTAGCCATGGGTGCGAAAGAACGGACTGCGCCGTTCTGCCGTGGTGATACCATAAGGTGCGTGAAAACCATCGGGGTCGGCCAACTGCGCCCAAGCGGTTTCGTAACCGCGATCCTTGTCGGGCAGGTCAAACATCCACGGAATGAAACCCAGCTCTTCGCGCACGTTGGAAAGTTTCCCGTCATCGCGGCGCACCTCAAAAAAATTCGCCTCGGAATTCCACAGGTCAGACTGGACGAGACTTTTCAACTTTTCAGCTTTTGCCGAGAATTCAGCCGCGACCCTGGGTTTCCCGGCCAGTCGCGCGAGGTTGGCAATCGCCAGCGCGTTGCCGAACATGTAGCTGTTAATCGTCGGGCGCAGTTTTTTGTTCGTCCGCGACCCGCTGATGGATTCCTCCATGGCATCGCGGACATCGTATTGCCAGAACAAGCCGTTGGTCGTGAGATGATCTTGTTCCCATTGCGCGTAATCGCGCGTCAAATCGTCCAGCAGCGAGACCACAAATTTCTTGTCGCCAGTGACGAGATAGCGCTGCCATAGCGCGTAGGCGAGCCATTGACTGTATTTGTGGA
>JAJXXI010000316.1 GCA_021781185.1 bacterium | reverse complement strand
GAATCGAGTTCCTATTTTTTCCACCGTCCGTCCGTGGAGCACAATCATGCGGGAACCGTGGCCTTCGCCGATGGCCATGTGGAGGCGCATCGCTGGTCCAATCCGCAAACCTGGAAACTCGCCCATACGGTCAATGTCACCGGTCCATCGCCGGATCCCAACTGGATGAATTCCAGCGGTGGCGATGGCGATCATATGCGGATCATTTCCGGCGGCAACAACGAGGATCTGCAATGGCTGCGCCAACATGCCACGGTTCCCAAATGAACCACGGTGCTCCCGCTATTTTGCGTTCCGCCTTTTAATTTATGAGGAAATCATTCACTAACCTTCCCGTTGCCCTCACCATTGCCGGCTCGGACAGCGGCGGCGGCGCGGGCGTGCAGGCTGATCTGAAAACCTTTGCCGCGCTCGGAGTTCACGGCACGAGCGCCATTGCCTGTCTCACTGCGCAAAATCCCAAACGCGTTCTCGGGGTGGAACCGTGTTCGCCCAAAATGCTGCGGCTGCAAATGGAGGCGATCTACGAGGAACTGCCGCCGGCAGCGGTAAAAACCGGCATGTTGTTTTCGGTGGAAAACATCCGTGTGGTAACGAATTATCTGGTGGGGCGGGCGTCCCCGCGCGCCGCGGCACTGGTCGTGGATCCCGTGATGGTGTCCACCAGCGGCGCACGCTTGTTGCAGCCGGCGGCGGAAAAAATCCTGAAGGAAAAACTGCTGCCGCTCGCTACGCTCGTCACCCCCAATCTGGACGAGGCGGCCATTCTCATCGGCGCAAAAATTTCCACGCCCGAAGCCATGCGCGCCGCCGCACGGAAAATCCATGCGCGTTACGGCTGCGCCGTGCTGCTGAAAGGCGGCCACCTGAAAAACTGCTGCGAGGCGCTGGACATCTTTTTTGACGGCGAAACCGAACTGCTGCTTTCCGCGCCGTTTGTGAAAGGCGTTTCCACCCACGGCACCGGCTGCACTTATTCCGCCGCCATTTGCGCGGCGCTGGCGCTCGGCCACGGTTTGCCGCACGCGGTGGAGATCGGGAAAAATTTCATCACGAACGCCATTGCCGGCAGCTGCAAAATCGGAAAACATTTCGCGCTTGGCCAGCTTGCCGGCAGTTTTAAAGTGCCAGCCGTCGCCGGTGGGAAAAGCAAGGTGCATGCCTCACATTCTCACGCCGGCTGTTCGTGCTGTTCGTAAGCGGACGACATCCTGCCATTCCTTCACGGAAACAGCCCGCGCTGTTTTTTTGCCTCGAACACGCGGCTGATGCCGGTGCTCAACGCCGCCATGCGCATGGAGATTTTCTGTTTGCGGCTCCGGTTTAAAACCTGCGCCCAGGAAGTTTCGAGGATGCGAAACAACTTGTCGGCGATTTCCGTTTCGCCCCAGAAAAAGCTCTGCAAATCCTGCACCCACTCGAAGTAGCTCACGATCACGCCGCCGGCGTTGCAGAGCACGTCGGGGATGATGAAGATCTCCGGCCGCCGGCTCAAAATCTCATCCGCATCGGGTGTGGTCGGGCCGTTGGCCGCCTCGGCGAGAATGCGGCACTGGATTTTTCCGGCGTTGGCGGCGGTGATCTGCCGTTCCATGGCGGCAGGAACCAGAATGTCGCACGGCAACAACAGCAGTTGCTCGTTGGAGATCGGTTCCGCATCCGGGAAACCGGCGATGCTGCCGGTTCTCGCCAGGTGCGTTTCGAGCGCGGGCAGATTGAGCCCCTTGGAATTATAAATGCCGCCGGAGACATCGCTGACGGCAATGATCCGGGCACCGTAGCGTCCCAGTGAATACGCTGTAACGGAACCGACGTTGCCAAACCCCTGAATGACGGCGCTGCATTGGCTGATGTCCAGTTCCAATGTGTCGGCGGCCCGGTTGATGAGGTAAGCCACGCCTCGCCCGGTGGCTTCGCGGCGACCGAGCGAGCCGCCCAGCCCGACCGGTTTGCCGGTGACGACGCCGGGCACGGTGTAGCCGGCGTGCGTGGAAAAAGTGTCCATGATCCAAGCCATCGCCTGCTCGTTCGTGCCCACGTCCGGGGCCATCACGTCCACCTGCGGCCCGATGAACGGAATCATTTCCTGAGTGAACCGGCGCGTGAGCCGCTCGATTTCACCGGGTGACATTTTCCCCGGATCACAGGCGATCCCGCCCTTGGCCCCGCCATACGGCAGGCCGGCCAACGCGCATTTCCAGCTCATCCACATCGCCAGCGCGGCAACTTCGCCCAGCGTGACGTCGGGATGATAACGCAAACCGCCCTTGGTCGGGCCGAGCGTGAGGTGATGTTGGACACGGTAGCCGGAAAAAACTTTTGTCGAGCCGTCGTCCATGAGAACTGGCAGGGCGACGGTGAGGGAACGCTTGGGAAACTTGAGTCGTTCGCGTTCGCTGACTGGAATCTGGAGTTGGTCGGCAACCAGGTCAAACTGCCGGCACGCCATCTGAAACGTGGGATGTTCGTAAACTTGCATGACGGAACCTATTCAACCGCAATCCACGTTTTGCACAAGCCGCGAATGGCGGCTCAGAAGATCGGGCCCAACCGGAAGAACTGCGCCGCGTGGGTGGGGCTCACCACCAGCATGTTCTGGCCGTTGGTAAATACCGGGGCGGGCAGCAGGCCATTGCTCCAGACGGGTGGGGACAGATTGGTGGTGGCCTCGACTTGAAATCCCGCCGGATAGGCCGGCCACATCAACATGGCGTTTGTGCCATCAAGGGCAATGCTTAATGCCGTCGTCGTGAATGCAAACGCCAGCGCGTAAGGTTCCGCCTTGCTCACCATGCCTGGGCCGCCGGCCTTCCACACCTGCAAATCGTAGCGGCCCGGCGGCAGCCGGGGCACAAACACGTGCTGGACATTGTCCACGAGGCTTGTGCTGCCTGCGACGAGGTTGCTGTTGGCGCAGTCGTAGAGAAACAGTTCGAGATTGTTGATGCCGGACTGATTCTGCTGGCGGTTCCAGACCAGGGTGGCGGTCGCCACAAATACCGCTCCGGGCAGACTGTTCGTCACGTCGAAATAATAATGATTTACTTTGTCCTGCGAGGCGCTGCTGGTGTTTGTGTTGAAATCCCAGCCGTTCAGAACACTGATGCTGCCGGTCGCGCCGGTGGGCGGATGAGCGCTGCCGGTGGCGACACCAACGCTGGCCACATAGCCTTGCTTGCCGCCGGCGAGTTGTTCATAGGAATTAAAAACATTCACCACCCCCGCGCCGTAGCGGTAATCCAACGGCGAAGGCGCCATATTCGTCCAGTCCGACGGCTTCACCGCGCCATTGAGCAGCAACGCCTTGATGGTCCGCAGATCAAAGGCGGAATTCGTGTCACTGCCGCCATCGCCACGCAGGCCGGCCTGCATCAGCACGGCGGCGGCACCGGCGACTTGCGGCGTGGAGTAGCTGGTTTCACCGGACAGGGCCGTGATGTCCGGTTTGCACCGGCCGTTATCAAGCGTCGGACCAAGGCCGTTATGGGACGTGCCGTTCAAGTAGGCTCCCACGCAAATGCAATCATAGGCCGTGCCGGGCGGAACGACATTCGTGGTGTTGTAACCGGTGGTGCCGTAATTGTTCGCCGGAGAAGCGAACAGCGTGCGATATTTGGCCGAATAATTGTCGAAGGCGGTATCAAATTGCTGCTGTTCGGAAACGGTTACCTCGCCGAACGTGAAACTCTGGTTCACCACCGAGTCGGTAATGCTGTGAGTCAGCGTGGGGAAAACATAATTGTCCAGAAAATCATTCGCCTCAAAACTGTCCACGTGCGTGACGTTGGTGGCGACGCCGTTGGGAATTCCGTAAAATTGATTCGCCACGGTGTCCGCATGACCGGAATCGCTGCCCAGACTGTTCGGAAAAGTCGCGGCCGTTCCATTGCTGGAAATGTAGGTGAACAGACTGGCAGGCTGGCCGACGTTGGCCGGATTCACCTGCCAGGCCAAATAATCACCGGAGGCTTCCGGTTGCGCCACGCGGATTCCGGAGCCGTTCAAGTTGGTGGTGACCGCGCTGAGCAGGGTCATCCCGATTTGGTTCAGGTATTGTGCTTGCGCTGTTGAAAAACCTCCCACCATCAGAACAGCCAACAGAACAACATGGCTAATGAGCGATTTCATTTATATGTCTTCCAGCCGGCGCGAAAAGTAGTTGAACCGGCGCAGAAAATCCAACTCCTTCTCCCACTGATCACAAAGCGCATTTCCTTTTCCCGAGGCTCGGCTAAACTGCCGCCGTGACCGGCACCCTCGTCGTCAACGAAATCTATCTGAGCCTGCAGGGCGAAAGCACCTTTGCGGGGCTGCCGTGCATTTTCATCCGGCTCACCGCCTGCGACCTCCGCTGCTCCTACTGCGACACCGCCTACGCCTTCACCGAGGGAAAGAAGAAATCGCTGGCAGAAATTCTGGCGGAAGTGAAACGACTCGCCGCGCCTTTTCAAATCGGCAACCGGCAATCAGCCATCGGCATTTCCAGCCTTCCACTGGTCGAACTCACCGGCGGCGAGCCGCTGCTCCAGAAAAATTCCCTGCCGCTCATGAAACAACTTTGCGATGACGGGTTCACCGTGCTCATCGAGACCAGCGGTGCGCATGACATCGCCACAATGGACCCGCGCGTCCATCGCATCATGGATTTGAAATGTCCGTCCAGCGGCGAAGCGGAGCGGAACCTGTATGCCAACCTTGAATGTTTGAAGGCGACGGATGAAGTGAAATTTGTCATCGGCACACGGGAGGATTACGAGTGGGCCAAAACGCAGATCGCCGCGCACAAGCTGGCTTCGATCTGTCCGCTGCTGTTCTCGTGGGTGCACCCGCTCACGCCGGAGCAGCAAAACCCGGTGCTCAAAAAAGTTCCCGCCGGGCTCGCACCGATGACGCGCACGGAACTTGCGGAAAAAATTATTGCCGATGCGCTGCCAGTGAGGTTCCAAATCCAGCAGCATAAAATCATCTGGCCGCCGGAACAGCGCGGTGTCTGAACGCATGGAAACTTCCGCCTTCGCCATTGACGTCTGCGGCGTCACGAAGAAGTTCGGCTCGCGGACGGTTGTCAATGACATCGCCATGCAGGTGCGGCCCGGTGAGATTTATGGTTTTCTCGGCCCGAACGGCAGCGGCAAGACCACCTTTCTCCGCATGCTCTGCGGCCTGCTCAAACCCGATGCCGGCAGCGGCCATTGCCTCGGCCTCGATTTCCGCACCGAATCTTCCGAGATCAAAAAACGCGTCGGCTACATGACGCAGAAGTTTTCGTTCTACGAAGACCTCACCATCGAGGAAAATCTGGATTTCATCGCGCGGCTGTATGCGGTTCCGCAGCGGAAAAACGCCGTGGAAAAAAGCCTGGCACGCCTCGGCATGGTGGAACGCCGCCGGCAACTGGCCGGCACGTTGTCCGGCGGCTGGAAGCAACGCCTCGCGCTCGCCGCCTGCCTGATTCACGGGCCACAACTGCTCCTGCTCGACGAACCGACCGCCGGCGTGGATCCCAAGGCGCGGCGCGATTTCTGGGAGGAAATCCACAAGCTGGCGGCCGACGGCCTCACCTTTCTCATCACCACGCATTACATGGACGAGGCGGAGCGCTGTCACCGGCTCGGCTACATCGCCTATGGCAACCTGCTCGCGCACGGCACGGTGGCTGAAGTCGTGCGGTCCGCCGGCTTGACGACGTGGGAGGTGACCGGCAGCAACCTGCCCGCGCTTGCAGAAAAAGTCCGCCACCGGCCGGGCGTGGAACAGGTCGTGGCATTTGGCACGGCGCTGCATGTCAGCGGACGCGATGCGGAAAAGCTGCGCCTTTCCCTCGCGCCATTCATGGGTAACGAACATCACTGGACACAGATTGACTCAGGCCTGGAAGACGTGTTCATCAGTTTGATGGAAACCGCGAAGGATAATTTCTCGTGAGCCGCCACGCCTTCAACTTCCATCGTTTCATCGCCATCGTGCTCAAGGAGTTCATCCAGATGCGCCGGGACCGCGTGACGTTTGCGATGATGGTGGGCATCCCGATGGTCCAGCTCATTCTCTTTGGCTACGCCATCAATTCAAATCCCAAGCATCTGCCGACGGCCGTTTACGCGGCGGACAACAGCCCATTTTCGCGCGACATCATCTGGGCATTGCGCAACAGCAGCTATTTTGACATCACCCGCGAGGCGCACCGCGCGGCGGACATCAAGCAATGGCTGGCCGAGGGCACCATTCAATTTGCCGTGACCGTGCCGGTGGATTTCTCGCGTCAACTCCTCCGCGGCGAGAAACCGGATTTGCTCATCGAGGCCGACGCCACCGATCCAGCGGCCGTTGGCTATGCGTCGGCGACCATTTCGCAGTTGGTCACCTCGGTTTTGAACCGTGATCTCACCGGGCCGCTGGCCAAATTGCGCGCGGGCGGAACGCCGTTTAATCTCATTGCCCACCAGCATTACAACCCCGAGAGCATCACCCAATACAACATCGTCCCCGGGCTTATGGGCGTGATGCTGACGATGACCATGATCATCATCACCGGTCTGGCCATCACGCGTGAACGCGAGCGGGGCACGATGGAAAACCTGCTCTCCACGCCGGCGCATCCCGGCGAAGTCATCATCGGCAAGATCATCCCTTACATCATGGTCGGCTATGTGCAGGTATTTCTGATTTTGGTGGCGTCGAAATTCCTGTTCGATGTGCCGATGCTGGGCAGCGTGCCGTTGCTGGTGGCGCTGACATTTTTGTTCATCGTGGCGAACCTGGCGGTGGGCATCACCTTCTCGACCATCGCCAAGAATCAGCTCCAGGCGGTGCAGATGGCGTTTTTCTTCTTCCTGCCGTCGCTGCTACTGTCCGGCTACATGTTTCCGTTCCGCGGAATGCCCGGCTGGGCGCAGAACATTGGTGAATGCCTCCCTCTGACCCATTTCCTGCGGGTGGTGCGTGGCATCCTGCTCAAAGGAAACGGCATTACCGAATGCGTGCCCGATTTGTGGCCCATTGCGTTGTTCGTGGCGGTGATTCTGACCATCGGCATCAAACGCTACCGGCAGACTTTGGATTGACAATTCCCCAGCCGCCGCTTCCTCCCCGGCACGCGCCGTGCTTGCAAATCAGGTGTTTTTCGTCTTTCCTTGTCACAAGATGTCGCGACTCTCTGGCCTGTTGGTGCTGATCGGAAGTCTGCTGACCGCAACGATGGGCATCGCTGCGGAATCCGCCGAGGTGAATCTGGATTATGTGGCGCGGCGCGCTTTGGAGCGCGCGCAGGCCCCCTTCCATTCGCCGCGTGCCGACCTGCCCAAAGTTCTCCAGCAGGACAACCTGGATTACGACAAATACCGCGAAATCCGCTTCCGCCGTGACCGCGCGCTCTGGGCGTCGGAGCACCTGCCTTTCCGCGTTGAATTTTTCCATCCGGGCTATCTTTACCAGGAGCCGGTGCATATCAATGAGTTCACGGCCATGCACACCCAGCCCATCCGGTTCGTGCAGGATTTCTTCGACTACGGCAAACTTAAGATCGCCAGCCAAATCCCGACCAAAACGGGCTACGCCGGTTTCCGCATCCTGTATGCGCTGAACAAGCCGGATCAGATGGATGAACTCGGCGCATTTCTCGGTGCGAGCTATTTCCGGCTGCTCGGGAAAAATCTGCGTTACGGCGAATCCGCGCGCGGACTGGCGCTGGACTGCGGCGAAGGCGACCGCCCGGAGGAATTTCCCATCTTCACCGACTGGTGGCTGGGCAAGCCGGGCTACGGCGACAAGGATTTGCGGCTTTACGCCATTCTGGACAGCGTAAGCTGCACGGGCGCGTATGAATTCATCATCAAGCCGGGCGACACCACCACGTGCAGCATCCGGGCGGTGCTGTATTTCCGCACCACCAACAACATTGCCGCCGTCAACCCGGACCGGAAACCCATCAAGACCATCGGCCTGGCACCGCTCACGAGCATGTTCTGGTTCGGGAAGAACTCGGAACGCAAATTTGACGATTACCGCCCGGAAGTTCACGACAGCGACGGGCTGCTGGTCCACATGGGCAACGGCGAGGTTTTCTGGCGGCCGCTGGACAACCCGCCGGTCATGCGGCACCAGATTTTTCACGCGCCGAACATCAAGGGCTTCGGCCTCCTGCAACGGGAACGGAACTTTGCCGCGTATCAGGACATGTTCAACCTCTATCACAAGGTGCCCAGTGTCTGGGTGGAGCCGGATGGCAACTGGGGCGACGGCGACCTGCACCTGGTGGAATTGAGCACCAGCTACGAAGGACTCGACAACATCGTCGCCTTCTGGGATCCGAAAAACAAACCCGCGCCGCTCCAGCCGTTTCGGTTTGCCTACACGCTGCATTGGGAAGGGGGCGCGGCGGACCGGAAACGATCGGAAAACCGCGTGGTGTCCACGCGCATTGGGACGGACGCGCAATTTCCCGGCGCGCGACAGTTTGTGCTGGATTTCGACGGGCCGGCGTTTGACGCCATCCCGGCGGATCATCCGCCGGAGGCCATCGCCAGTTGCAGCGCCGACGCGCGCATCGTGGACAAGCAGGTGCTGCGCAATCCGTATCTCGGCACCTGGCGCGTGATCTTGAAAATGCTGCCGGTCGCCGGCAGCCATGCGCCGGTGGATTTGCGTTGCACCCTGCAGCAAGGCACCAACGCCATCGGTGAAACCTGGGTTTATCAATGGAGCCCGCCCTGAAAATCCTGCCGGATGTTTCCGGTGAAATTGCCGGGCGTTCACTGGAGGAATGGAACGCGGCGTATGTGAAGGTGGAAAATTACTTTCACGCCCTCCGCATCCGCAACAAGCCTCTGCTCGGCGACATCGTCCTGCGCGTGCTCGAACGCGCCCAGCGCCGCGCGCCCGCCGAACCGAACCGCAGCGCCACCGAGCTCGCCGCCGAGGAAATGGACCACCTCGTCACCGAATGGTTTGCCGAGGTGCTGCAAACCTCGCCGGTGGGCAGCGAGCAGACCCTCTCGACGCGCGGCCGCTTGGCGCTGCTGCTGGCCGACATGCCGGGCAAATGGCAGGACCAGTTTCTCCGCCCCGGACCGTGGCCGGCCGAATTCATCGAGGCGATGCGCGAAAGCTTCTTCCGGGCCGGGCCGGACTTCCAATTGTCCAAGATGACCCCGCGTCCGCTGGACCTTGGCACGGTCGGCCGGCTGACCAACCTGGGCAACCTGCCCTATGTGCGCATGGTGCTGGCCTGGTCTTTTCTGGCGCTGCTGCTGGTGGGCGTTTTCTGGATCACACATGGCGGATACGGGGAGATTCAAAACCGGCTGCAACTGCTGGTGGACTGGTTCCGGCAAAATGGCTGACACCCGGAACATTTCCGAAATGGCGGTCCCGCGTCTCCGGCGCGGCTGGCGGCTGTTTCTGTTTTTCTCCTCCGCCGGCCTGCTCACCGGCGCGGTCTCGTTGATTTTTGCGGACCTCCTCTGGCGCACCGGCTGGAGCACGTCGCGCACCGTGCTGCTGGTGCTGTTCGTCATCTTGTTCCTGCTCACGGCCATTGGCTGCATGCACGGCGTTTACGGTTTTTTCCTCCGCCGCCTCGGCACGCGCCGGCGCATCACCGGGCTGAAACCCTACAACAACCAGGCTCTGGCCGGCACCAGCACGGCGATCATTTTTCCGATCTACAACGAGGATTCCGTCCGCGTGTTTGAAGGCCTGCGCGCCACGTTTGAATCGCTCGCCCGCACCGGCCAGTTGGAGCGGTTTGATTTTTTCGTCCTGAGCGACTCGACGAATCCCGACCGCTGGGTGGAGGAGGAAAGCCGCTGGTGCGACCTGGTGCGCGACCTGGACGCGCTGGGGAAAATCTACTACCGCCGCCGGCTGTTCAACGAGGAGCGCAAGAGCGGCAATGTGCGCGACTTTCTCAACACCTGGGGCAAGCGCTACCGCTATTTTATTTGCTGTGATGCGGACAGCGTGATGCGCGGCGAAACGCTCGTGGACCTGGTAAAATTGATGGAGGCGCACCCGACGGTCGGGCTGATCCAGACCGTGCCGGCATTGGTGAATGCCGAGTCGTTGTTCGGCCGCATCCAGCAGTTTGCCAACCGCCTCTACGCGCCGGTGTTCATCAGCGGGCTGAACTACTGGGCGCTGGATTTCGGCAATTACTGGGGCCACAACGCCATCATCCGCACCGAGCCGTTCATGCAGTTCTGCGACCTGCCGCAACTGCCGGGACGCAAGCCGTTCGGCGGGCAGATTTTGAGCCACGACTTTGTGGAGGCCGCGCTGATGTTGCGCGAAAACTGGACCGTGTGGCTGGCCTACGATCTCGATGGCAGCTACGAGGAGGCGCCCCAGGCGATGATTGACAACGCCCAGCGCGAACGCCGCTGGTGCCAGGGCAATTTGCAGCACGGCTTGGTGCTGTTTGCCAAAGGCCTGCGCGGCGTGAGCCGGGTGCATCTGCTCCTCGGCATCTTCGGTTACTTGGCCAGCCCGCTCTGGCTGGCGTTCATGTTGGTTTTCAACTGGATTTACTCGTATCAGCAGTTCACCGGCCTTTCGGACATCCCGGTGGAATCCTTTAATCCGTATCTCAAAAACTGGAGCGGCACGGCGCACGCCTTTCTGGTCTTCATCATCTGCATGGTGGTCATCATGCTCCCCAAGCTGCTTTCGCTCATTGACCTCGCGCTCGACTGGCCGCGTCGCCGGGAATTTGGCGGGCTGCTCAGCGCCACCGCCGGTGTGGTTGGGGAAACGATCTTTTCCACGCTGCACGCGCCGTTGCTCATGCTCTGGCACACCCGGTTCGTGATCACCAACCTCGCGGGCATCAGCGTCGGCTGGACCACCCAGAAACGCACCGCCGACGGCACGGACTGGCTTTACGCCCTCCAACGGCACTGGGGCCACACGCTCATCGGCGGCGTTTGGGGCTGCTTCATCTGGAAGCTGGAGCCCAGCCTGTTCTGGTGGTTTACGCCGGTGCTGGCGGGCATGGTGTTTTCCATTCCCTTGAGCGTGCTGACCAGCCGCCGCACCCTTGGTGCGCGGGCCAAAAAATTGAATCTGTTCCTGACGCCGGAGGAAACCAGGCCGCCGCTGGAACTTGTCTCGCTCCGGTCACGCCTGAAAATCCACGACCTCACGGATGCCGAATCCACCAGCCCGCGCCCGCATGCCGGACTCGCCGCTGCCGTGCTCGACCCTTACGTCAACGCCATTCACGTCTCGTTGTTGCGTGAAAAACAATTGAACCCGGTTTATGCCGAGCAATTCGCCAAAATCGGCGCCGGCTCCGACGCGGTGCGGGAACTGGGGGAAAAACTGCTGGCGGCGGGCCCGGAAAAATTGAAGCACTCCGAGCGCATGGCCGTGATGGCCGATCAGCGGGTCATGGTCTGGCTGCATCAACAGGCCTGGGTGCGGCCCGAAGAGAAACTGGCGCCGTGGTGGAAGGCGATGGTCCGCGATTTCAGCCAGCGAATCTGACCGAACGAACATTGCCCCGGTGCCACGCCCGGGCATGGCGACCGCAGCGCTTCAACCGGCGGAAACCGACAAGCCGCCGGCCGGCGTTGATTCCGGCAAAGCCCCGTTCACCGAAGCTTCAAATTCCCATGTCCAGATAGCTTTGCAGCAGAATGGCCGCCGCCATCTTGTCCACCTTCTCCTTGCGTTGATCGCGGCGGACTTTGCCTTGAATCAAAATCCGGTTGGCCATCGTGGACGTCAGACGCTCGTCCCACAACTTGATCGGCACGGTGATGGCGGACTTGAGCGCGGCGACGAACACTTCCACCTTTTGCGCCGCCGGCCCGTAGCTGCCATCCATGTTGCGCGGCATGCCGATGAGAATGAGGTCCACCTCCTTTTCCAGCAGCAGCTTTTTGAGCCGTTCCAGAAAATCGGCGAACGGCTCGGCAAGAATGTATTCCAGCGGCTGGGCGATGGTTTTGGTCTCATCGCTCAGCGCGACGCCGATGCGTTTGGTTCCGTGATCAAGGGCGAGAATTCTCATGGTTTGCGGCGGAGGCGGATTTTTTCCTGGTCAATGATAACGAGACTGCCGTGCAAATCATCCGGCAAAACCTGCCGGAATAACCGCTCCAAAGCCGCGCTGGTTGCTTCAACCGTCGTCGGCCAGACGCGCAGCCGGATAATCCCGAAATGCGATCCGAGCGGAAACGAACGCGTGTCGGCAAAATCT
This sequence comes from bacterium, assembly GCA_021781185.1. GTDB lineage: Bacteria > Verrucomicrobiota > Verrucomicrobiia > Limisphaerales > UBA11358 > UBA11358. The sequence continues at coordinate 1,546 of JAJXXI010000316.1, read as the reverse complement.
TCATCGTAGCTGATGACGATGGCGTGCCGGGCTTGGGCCCAAAGAAAAATTTCCGAATCAGCCTTGCCAGCCAGACCCATTTCTTTGACGTGGGAAATCTGCCAGACGGAGAATTTGCCGCGCAGCCATCCGGCAACGGCCTCGGGAATGTTTTGATCCAGCAGCAGATGGAGCGCCTGATCAGGCATGGGCGAAAATTTGCTCTTCCGCGACGATCTCGGCGGCGTATTCCAAGGCCGCGCTCACATCCGCCGCCGCGAGTTCGGGATAGGAGGCCACAATGCGCTCAACCGAATAGCCGCCGGCAATCATGCCGAGGATATTCTTGACCATGATGCGCGTTCCGCGAATCACCGGCTTGCCGGAGCAGATATGCGGGTCAATCATGATGCGGTCGCTCATGCACCAACTCTAGTCTGCGACGGGTGAAGAATCAACTTTGATTCAGGAAATGAAAGTGCGAGGTAGCGGGCTTGAACTCTTTGGTCACCGCGACACCGATGCGTTTGGTTCCGCGATCAAGGGCGGGAATGCCCATCACCGATTGTCCCCAATAAATCATGTCCTGCTTGCTATCTCCCAAAAATCCTGCTTTGAAAACCACGCGGCTAAAAATTGTCGGGACTTGATAGATTTACTCCTTGTGTCATGATTATGTCCAATGAGTCGGTCAGAAAAAATGAAAACAGCTTTGAGGCTTATGGGTAATCCCTATGCTTACTTTTGCGGCTCGACAAAAGTGATTCGTTATTCATAAAAAAATATTTCAGAGGTTGTCTCGTGCTGGTTGATCAGCAAAATGAGGAATTTAAAATTCGAGCTGTAGCAAAAACAAAAAGTCTGACTATTGCCCACCAGCTACGCCTGATGCATTCAAATGATGTCTGGAAGGTGAAATCACATGATGGAAGTGAAATAAACCCCACGTTGCTTCCAAAGAGTTCAACATTTTCTTTGGATGTCGTTTTCGATCAATCAAAATTTCAAAAGGAATATAAAATCCGCGTGGCCAAGGTTGGAGATTTTGAAGCGACTACTTCTTATTTAGTATCATTTGAGGAAAAATGAGGTTGGTTGATAATCTTTGTGGTAATGCGCCTTTGCATTGAAATTTTGCCCTGTTTCACACATCTTCTCCACCATGCCGTTGAAAAACATTAGAAGCCATTTGCTCTCGCATTTCAAAAAACTGGCTGGGAAAACTGATTCTTTCCACGTTGTTCACAGTTAAACTTTTCCCCTCATGATTCAGTATCACAACCTGCTTCGCCTCGTTTTGGAAAAAGGAAAATTCAAGGCCGACCGCACGGGCACGGGCACCTATTCCGTATTCGGCGCGCAAGCGCGGTTTGATTTGCGCCAGAGTTTCCCCGTCCTCACCACGAAGAAGTTGCATCTCAAGTCCATCATCTACGAATTGCTCTGGTTTCTGCGTGGCGAGACCAATGTCCGCTGGCTGCAGGAACGCGGTGTGACCATTTGGGACGAATGGGCGAACAAGGAAACCGGCGACCTCGGCCGTGTCTATGGCGCGCAATGGTGCGAC
>JAJXXI010000208.1 GCA_021781185.1 bacterium | reverse complement strand
GGAATGACGCGGTAGGTCAGGTTCGGGCGGTTGAAGCTGGCGACGTAAATTTGCGGTTCCCGCAATTTCAGGTGCGTGACGATGTCTTCCCGCACGCGTTCGGTGGCGGTGGCGGTGAGCGCCATGAACGGGACCTGGGGAAACAATTCACGAAGCTGCGCGATCTGGCGGTATTCCGGGCGGAAGTCGTGGCCCCATTCGCTGATGCAATGCGCCTCGTCCACGGCGACGAGCCGGACGTTCCATTTTTGCAAATCGGCTAGGAAACCGGACAGCATCAGCCGCTCCGGTGCGACGTAGAGCAGACGGTATTCGCCGTTGTGCAGGCCGCGCAGCCGTGAACGTCCTTCGCCTGCCGCCAGTGACGAGTTCAAAAAGGTCGCCGCAATGCCGCTGGCCTGCAATGCATCCACCTGGTCCTTCATCAGCGCGATGAGCGGCGAAACGACGACCGTAAGCCCGTCACGCGCCAGCGCGGGAAGTTGGAAGCAAAGCGACTTGCCGCCGCCGGTCGGCAACAGCGCGAAGACGTCTTTTCCCGCGAGCGAATCGCGGATGATCTCCTCCTGCAACGGACGAAAAGACGTAAAGCCGAAGTATTGCTTCAGCAGCGGGAGCAGCGGTTTCGGACTTGAGTTCAACGCATCCAAAGTAGTCAAGGAATGACGCCGTTCAAGCTTGAGCTGGCAACTGCCAACCACCGGGACAGCAACGCCGTCTGATGATTGAACTCCTTCTTAATGATATTCCTGCACGGTCTTGACGGCGTAGCCCGCTTTTTTCAGCGCGGCGATGCCGAGGGCGGCGGCGCGGGCGCTGGAGAGCGTCGTCATGATGGGCGTGCCGGTGTAAACCGCCGTGGTGCGAATTTTAATTTCATCCGCGCGCGGCACCGCCCCGCTGGGTGTGTTGATGACGAGCTGGATTTCCTTGTTCTTCAGCAAGTCAACGGCGTTCGGGCGGCCTTCCTGTAATTTGTAGAGGCGCTGCACCTGCAGCCCGGCTTTCTCCAAAATCGTGGCCGTGCCGCCGGTGGCAATGAGTTCGAAACCGAGGTTGGTGTATTGTCTGGCGACTTCCGCCACTTCGTCCTTGTGCATGTCACTGACGCTGATGAACACCTTGCCGGACAGCGGCAGCGCGGAGTTGGCGGCCATCTGTGATTTCGCGTAGGCTGTGCCGAGATCGGCGTCGAGGCCCATGACTTCGCCGGTGGAACGCATTTCCGGCGAGAGCAAAATGTCCTGGCCGTGGAAGCGGTTGAACGGGAACACGGATTCCTTCACCGCCCAATACTTCGGCCAGATTTCCTCGGTGAAACCCAGTTCTTTCAAGGTTTTGCCCGCCATGACTTTCGCCGCAATTTTCGCTAGCGGCTGGCCGATGGCCTTGCTGACAAACGGCACGGTGCGCGAGGCGCGCGGGTTGACTTCGAGAACGTAAACGGTCTCGCCCTTGACGGCGTATTGCACGTTCATCAGGCCAACGACCTTGAGTTCCTTCGCCATGGCGTGCGTGTAGTCGCGGATGATGCCGATGACTTTTTGCGAAAGCGTGTGTGGGGGCAGCACCATGGCGGCGTCGCCGGAATGCACGCCGGCAAATTCGATGTGCTCCAGCATCCCGCCGATGACAATGGTTTCGCCATTCGGCAAACCGACATCGGCGATGCAATCCACGTCCACTTCGGTCGCGTCTTCGAGAAATTTGTCCACCAGAACCGGGCGTTCCGGCGAAGCTTCGACGGCGAACTTCATGTAATGCGACAATTCGGCGTCGGAATAAACGATCTGCATCGCGCGGCCGCCGAGCACGAAGCTGGGGCGGACGAGCACGGGATAGGTCAGACGCTGGGCGATGACGAGCGCTTCCTCGGCGTTGGTCGCCAGGCCGTTCGGCGGCTGTGGAATGTTCAGCTTGTGCAGCATCGCGGCGAACATCTTGCGGTCTTCCGCAATCTCTATGCTCTGCGGCGAGGTGCCGATGATGTTGACACCGTTCTTTTGCAGGCCGAGCGCGAGGTTCAGCGGCGTCTGCCCGCCGAACTGCGCGATGGCGCCCCAGCATTTTTCACGTTCGTAGATGTGCAGCACGTCTTCGAGCGTGAGCGGTTCAAAGAACAACTTGTCGCTGGTGTCGTAATCCGTCGAAACCGTTTCGGGATTCGAGTTCACCATGATGGTCTCGAAGCCGTCTTCCTTGAGCGCAAACGCGGCGTGGACGCAGCAGTAATCAAACTCGATGCCCTGGCCGATGCGGTTGGGGCCGCCGCCGAGAATCATGACTTTCTTGGCGGTGTTGCCTTTGACTTCGTCGTCGCCCCGGTCGTAGGTGGAATAATAATACGGCGTGTAAGCCTCGAATTCGGCCGCGCAGGTGTCCACCAGCCGGTAGCTGGGAACAAGGTTCAGCTTTTTCCGCCGCGCGCGGATTTCGTCTTCGGTGGAACCGGTCAAATGGGCGATTTGCCGGTCGGAAAATCCGAGCGACTTGGCTTGGGCGAGTTTTTCAGCGTTCAGTGACGGCATGGCTAAATCAAAGTGGGCATAGTAAGCCGAAATTTTGGCGCGGTGTCCAGCAAGAGTGTTGGCGAACACGCTTGCCGCCGCGATCAAATTGAATTATCAATGCGCCGATGAGGCGAGGCATGTGCATCCTGCTGTGGCTGTGGCTCTGGCTTGTCCCCCCGTTTTTTGCCTCGGCGCAGATTGATCCCGTCAAGCGCGACCTTATCCAGTTCGGCTACAACCAGCCGCTGGAAGGTCAGGGACCATTGGGCGGCTACGTGTTTTATTACCATAATCAGCCGGATTTCATCCGCACCAACCTCACCTTGCGGCTCGCGCTCGCGCCGGTCTATCTCGATTCGGAACTCGGCTTTGTCAATGGTCTGGGACCGCAGACGGATTTCGCCCTGGGCCTGGCCGGCGGCGGTTTTGCCGACGGCTACAACGAAGTGGATCGCGGCAAATTTGAGAAAAACCAGTCGTTCGAGGGGCACGGCGGCGAACTCTCCACCAGCGTGTATCATCTGTTCAATCCGGACGATCTTATCCCGCTGAACCTGGTGCTGCGCGGCACCGCGCATTATTCAGTTTACAACGGAACCGACAACACGGCTCCCGGCTTTCAGATGCCCAATAACGGATTTTCCTTCGACACTCGCGTCGGTCTGCGCTGGGGCGGCATTGAGCCGACGTTGTTTCCGGCGCTGGCGATGGAACTTTCCGTCTGGTATGAAGGCATGTTTCGCAACCAGCCCGGCAGTTATGGGTTCGCTGGCGACCGCGAGTTGGAGGCCGCCTCGCACCTGTTCTGGGCTTCGGCGGCGCTGTCCTACACGCTGCCCGAAAGCAAACAAAATTTCTTCGTCCGCCTGATCGG
>JAJXXI010000114.1 GCA_021781185.1 bacterium | reverse complement strand
AGCGGCACAGCTGGAACCTCGGGAAATCTGGATGTGATTGGCAACATCACCGGCTGGTCCGGCCAGCCATATCTGACCAGCCTCCGCTTCAACTCGAACATTGGGAGCACGATCTCCGTGGCCTCCTATTCGACTCTGTCGGTGAATGATTTTCTGGTAACGCCAAATGTGGGCCCATGCAACGTGAGCATCAACAACAACAGCCTGCGTCCGGCCGGCGGCAGTTCGAGTTATGGCGGGCCGTTTGTGGTTTGGCAGAATAATCCCGGCGGTGAACTGATTTTCAACTCCACCCTCGTCAATTCCAAGGTTGGCGCGGCGGCCTACGTGCAAGGCGGATCAGGCACTGTGTCCATTACCGGCACTTCCAGCGGTTACACGGGACAGAGTTATTTGAATGGCGGCGTCACATTGATTGCCGGCAATGGCTCGATCGGCGCGGCGGCGACTGGCGCAGCGGTGAATTTGAATGGCGGCACACTGATGGCCGACGGCACGTTCGCGCTGGATGATGGCGGTGCCAATATCCGTCCGGTCAACCTGCTGGCCAATGGGGGTGGCATGGCCGCCACCGCCGGTAACACGTTGACGGTGGATGGCGTGATCGGCAGTGCGTCCGGCGCGGGCCCGCTGACCATTGGCATTCCCGTTTCCAGTGCCAACAACCATGCGGCCGGTCTGTTGCCCGGCACCGGCCCGGGCACTGCCAACACTGCTGTCAGCGCCACCGGCACCGTGGTGGTCAACAATGCCAATGACTACACCGGTGGCACAGTCCTGCAGAGCGGCACGCTGAATGTCAACGGCATCAATGCGCTCGGCGGGGCCAATTACGGCGGGCTGACCTTCAATGGCGGCACGTTGCAATATGCCGCAAATCTGACGGGCAACAACGGTTCAGCCGATCTTACTTCGATCGGCACGGCTGACGTCACCGTGGCGGCAGGCGGCGGCACGATTGACTTGAACGGCAACGCCGTCACCTACGCCGGCGCTATCGGCAACAACGGCAGCGGCGCACTCCAGGTCAAGAGTTCCCTGGCCCATGGCGGGCTGACGTTGCAAGGGGCGAACACTTACGGAGGGACCACCACGATTTCGAACGCGACGTTGTGGGCCGACAATGCCAGCGGCTCGGCCACCGGCCCGGGCGCTGTGGTGGTGCTCAATGGAGGCATTCTGGAGGGCGCTGGCACGGTGGATGGTTCCGTCACCGTGACGGCGGGCGGCACGCTCGCCCCGGCGGATTTGCCCGGCGGTTTGAGCCTTGGCAGCGATCTCACGCTTGCCGCCGGCAGCAAAACCGTGATGCAGATCCAGCCCTCGCCCTTGGCCAATGATGCCGTCGTGGTCACTGGCACCTTCACCGCCGGCGGCACGCTCATTGTGACGAACATCGGCGGCACCAATCTGGTCGCCGGCGACAGTTTCCCCCTGTTCACCGCCGCCGTTAAGGCCGGCCAATTCGACCAGTTGATTCTGCCCACGCTGCCCGCCGGACTGGTTTGGAACACCAACCAACTGAATGTTTCTGGAACTCTGCAAGTGGCCTCGTTGTCGCCGCCGGCCATCAATCAGATTTCAGTGGGCGATGGCAGCCTGACGCTGACGGGCTCTGGCGGCATCTCCTATTGGAATTATTACGTGCTTTCCGCGACCAATCTGTCGGCACCGCACTGGACGCCAATGGCGACGAATCAGTTCGATGGCGGTGGAAATTTTTCCTGGACCAACACCATCAATGCCGGCACTCCGCAAACCTTCTTCAAGCTCCAGTTGCAGTAACCTTGAGAGATGATGAGCGACAGGGCTGTCATGCCGATGTCGTCATTGGCGGCAATGACTGGCGGCCGTCGCTTTTTTCCAGCGTGATGAGATGTTTGCGTCTTGGCGTGAGGCCGGAAGGCCGGTAACTTTTCGCCATGATCAATCACGGCATTCTCAATCCCCAAATCCTCTCGCTGCTCGCCCGCGTTCGCCATACCAACGCGCTCGTCATCGCGGATCGCGGTTTTCCTTTCTGGCCGGCGATTGAGACGGTGGATGTTTCCGTGGTGGACAATTTACCCACGGTGCTGCAACTCATCGCCGCCGTGCGAGCCAACCACCATTTCACGCAGGCCTATCAGGCGGAGGAATTCTTGAAGAACAATACGCCGGCCACCCGCCAGAAGTTTGCCGCCGCGCTGAAGGGGGTTCCGAACGTGTTTGAGCCGCATGTGGAATTTAAAAAACGCGTGCCCCGCGCCATCGGCCTCATTCGCACCGGCGACACGGTGCAGTATGCGAACACGATTTTGATTTCGGGCTGATCCGGTTTGATGAACTGCCTGGCGTTCGTCCGGCGGCCAACTGAGGCTTTAATTCGAAGACCGGCGCCTGAAAGCTGGAAGCCGGGTTTTGAACCCGGAAAGACGGTTTTAATCAGCCGGGTGAAGATTGTGGCGGATGATTTGAGCCAGCCTGCGGAAGTCAAAAGGTTTGGCGAGGTAATTGACGCCGGCGGCGAACGGCAATTCCCGCCCGGCAATCTCGTGGCTGTAGCCGCTGATATAAATGATTTTCAACCGGGGGTTTTGGCGGAGCAGTTGCTCGCCCAGTTCCTTGCCGCCCACATTGCCGGGCATGACCAAGTCGGTCAGGACGAGGCGGATGTGTTCGTGATTTTGGTTCCCCGCTGTTTTCGATGGAGTTAGAACTGAGGCAGGCGAAGTTTGCCTGCGGTGAAGTAAAGCATGGTGATGAGGTGGGTGGTGGAACGATAGCCCCGGGCTTTGCGTTTGGTGGCGCTGAAGACACTGTTTAAGCCTTCCATAAAGGCATTGGTCACGCCCCACTTCCAGTGCGCCAGGATGCCGGCCAGATGGCGCTCGATCATTTGCGCCAGCTTCACCATCGAGCCAAAGAGGCTGGCTTTGTGGAACCGGGCCACCCAGCGCACCCACCGGCACCACACTTGGAAGCGTCGCCGCGCCGAACCCGTCTCCGGCGACCGATAAATGTCCTGCAACACCAGCCGCATCTGATACGCCTTGGCCGTGGCGAGCTGCTTGTTTTTGATGCCCGCCAGCCGCGCCTGTTCCGGCTCGGTCAGGTGCGCCGGATTCTTGCGCCAGAGCCACTGGCTCTTGTGAAGCGCTTCCCAGACCCCCTTGCCACCCAGACGCACTTCAGCCCGGCGCACCTTGTCCACCGCCTCATTGGCGTTTTTGATCACATGGAACTTGTCGAACACCACCTGCGCATTCCGGCAATTGTCCGCCACGCCACGCTGGTAGGCCGGACTCATGTCCATGCTCACCTGCGTGAGCGCGTGCCGGTGGCCATTGTGTTTTTCCAGTGCCTCCACGAATTTCAGCCACGTTTCCTGATCCTTGCCTTCGGTGGCGAAGAGCA
>JAJXXI010000156.1 GCA_021781185.1 bacterium | reverse complement strand
CGCGGAAGCGCCGCCGGCTCGATCGTGACCTATCTGCTCGACATCGCCAACGTGGATCCGATCCGCTACGGCCTGTTGTTTGAGCGGTTCCTGAATCCCGAACGCGTCAATCCGCCGGATATTGACATTGATTTTGCGGACGACCGCCGCGCGGACGTCATCGAATACGTCCGGGACAAATACGGTCGCGACGCGGTGGCGCAGATCATCACGTTCGGCACGATGGGCGCGAAATCCGTGGTGCGCGACGTCGGCCGCGTGATGGGCTTGAGCTACGGCGACTGTGACCGGCTGGCGAAACTGATTCCCGCCGAGTTGAAAATGGACCTGACCAAGGCGCTCAAGCAGGTGCCGGAACTCAAGGAGGCTTACGACAACGAAGAAGTCACGCGCGAATTGATTGACACGGCGTTCATTCTGGAAGACCTCACGCGCAACGCCAGTGTTCATGCAGCCGGCGTCGTCATCGGGCCCGAACCGCTGGTGAACCTGCTCCCGCTCAAGCTGGATGAAAGCGGCACGCTCGTCACGCAATACGCCATGGGACCGGTCGGCGACCTCGGCCTGTTGAAGATGGATTTTCTCGGGTTGAAAACGCTGACCGTCATCCGCAACACCTGCGAAATGGTGAAGCAAACGCATGGCGTGACGATTGACATTGACCGGCTGCCGCTGGATGACAAGAAAACCTACGACCTGCTGAACCGCGCGGAAACGCTCGGCGTGTTCCAGTTGGAATCCGGCGGCATGCGCGACTTGTGCAAGAAATTTCAGATCAGCTCCGTCGAACACATCACGGCGCTGGTGGCATTGTATCGCCCCGGCCCGATGGATCTGATCCCCGATTTCATCAAGCGCCGGCACGGGGAAATTGAGATTGAATACGCGCATCCGCTGCTCGAACAAATTTCCAAGGAGACCTACGGCATTCTGATTTACCAGGAGCAGGTCATGCAGGCCACGCAGTTGCTCGCCGGCTATTCGCTCGGCAGCGCCGACTTGCTGCGGCGCGCGATGGGCAAGAAGAAGGTCGAGGAAATGCAGAAGCAGCGCGAGACTTTCGTCAAAGGCTGCCACGAGAAAAACAACATTCCCAAGACCAAGGCGAACCAGATCTTTGACTTGCTGGAGAAATTCGCCGGCTACGGCTTCAACAAATCGCACGCCGCCGCGTATGCCATCGTTGCGTATCAGACCGCGTATCTGAAGGCGAATTATCCGGTGGAATTTTACTGCGCCATGATGACGAACGACATGGCGGCCACGGAGAAATTGAGCGAATACATCGCCGAGGCGCGCGAGATGGGCATCGAAGTGCTGGGGCCGGATGTGAATGAAAGCAGCGTTTATTTTGCGCCCGCGCAAAACGGCAAGGCCATCCGCTTCGGCATGGCCGCGATCAAAGGCGTGGGCGAGGGCGCGGTCGAGGTGATTTTGAAGGCGCGCGCCGAACACGGCAATTTCACGTCGCTCGCCGAATTGTGCGAGCGCGTGGATGGCCGCTCCGTGACCCGCAAAACGCTGGAGGCGCTGATCAAAACCGGCGCGTGTGACGTCTTCGGCCAGACACGCGCCACCCTGACGGCGCAGATCGAGCGCACGCTGGCGCGCGCGGCGAGCATTCTTTCCGACAAGCAAAAAGGCCAGAGTTCGCTCTTTGGCGCGCTGGAGGAAAAAGCGCCGCCGATGCCGGAAAGCATCAGCAACCTGCCCGAATGGCCGCAGCACGAGCTGCTCGCGCACGAGAAGGAACTGCTTGGCTTTTATGTCACCGGCCATCCGCTGACGCCGCAGGTGCCGCTGCTGCAAAAGTATTCGCTGCACACCACCGCGCAGTTGGCCGCAGTGGCCAATCGCAGCATGACTCGCATCGGCGGCATGATCGCGGCGGTCAGCCACGGCGTTTCCAAAAAGTCCGGCAAGCCGTATTCAATGGTGACGCTGGAAGATCTGGAAGGCTCGGTGCAGTTGCTCGTGATGAACGAATACGACAAGTTTCGTCCGCTGCTGGAGGTGAACAAGGCCATTCTCGTCATCGGCGAAGTCAGCACCGGCGAGGATCGCCCGAAGATTTTCCCGCAGGACATCATGCCGCTGGAAGACGCGGCGAAGAAATACACGAAGGCGGTTCACCTGCGCCTGCCGATGGCGCATCTGAAGCCCGAGGATCTGGAGCGGGTGCATCAGCTCACGAGCGCCCATGCCGGCAAGTGCCCGCTCTATCTGTGTTTTCTCCGGCCGGAGGGCGGCAGCGTGTTTGTGCAGGCGCATGAACGTTTTGGCATCACGCCATCGCTGGAGTTGGAACATGAGGCCAACCGGCTGTTTGGGGAAAAGACCTACTATGCCGCCGTGGACAAGGCGTTGCCAGAGAAAGCCCGTCGCGCCTGGGAGAAAAAGGGCAATGGCGGCGGCGGTGATGAATAATTGGCTTTTTTAATCCGCCCACACCCGGCGCACGCCGAAATCCAAAACGCCCGCCTCGCGCCGGAATTCCGCCGGGATGAAATAATGCGTGTGCCGCCGGGCCTCGCCCAGTCGCGACGCCAGCACCCGCCTCACGCAGTAACCGCAGATGCTTGCTCACCCCGTCAAAATCCCGGCCCAGTTCCGTCGCCAGATCGCTCGCCGTCCGCGCCGCGCCGCCCGCCACCCGCCGCTCCCGGCTGAATGCCGCCGCCAGAATCAGCATGAACACCTTCTGGTCGCCCGCGCTTACCACCCCGGCCATCAATTCGTCCAGCGCCGCATCCTCCGCCGGCAGCATTTCCGCCACTCCGCAGTGCGGCGGCCTTGTAAAAGCGGGCCGACTCGATGAACTGGCGCAATTCCGTCTGCATGATTCATTCCTCTCCAGGCAAGATGTGGATCATCATCTCCAGTCAAAGGCGGCCGCCTTGGCCGCCTGATAATTCTGGTCCAGTTCCGGTTGCAACCGAATCAGTGCGGCAATGCGGCGGGCGGTGTGCGTGACCTCGCGCGCCTCGTCCGGCGTGAGCGCGCGGCCGAGCAGTTCAAATTCCCGATATGAGAGCCATTTTTTCAGCACCTGATAACCGCCAATGGTGTAGTCCCAGACCTTTGCCGGCACGTTCTGCCAGCAGGCGGCTTCGTTCAGGAAAACGTCGTGGGTGGATGTGCCGGGCAAAACTGTTGCGGTGGGGCGAGCGTCCTCGCGAGCCGCTTGGTCTTGCGGTGTCCGGCTCGCGGGGACGCTCGCCCCACCAGCCAATGCCGCCGCTTCCTCCGCCGTGTAAGCGCGCGTTTCCAGCCTGCCTTTGCCGGGCATCGTCACGCCGTTCTGCCCCGCGTGGCCCCAGCCGGCGGTGAGGGTAAGGTTTTTGGCGGAGGACAACACGGCAATCGTTTTGAACTCCGGGCGAAGTTTGCCTGCCGTCAC
>JAJXXI010000282.1 GCA_021781185.1 bacterium | reverse complement strand
CCAACCACTTTTTCGACTTCCTCCGGAAATTTCGCCGGATTGGCCGTCTCCACGATCACCGCCGGGGCGTCGCCGAGCGGTTCCGTGGCCAGCCAGTCTTGGAAACCTTGCCATGCCACCGCACCGTGCGGTTCGAGCAGCAGTTGAAATCTGTTCCAGAAATCCCGCACGCCCGCCACGGTGCGTTCATCGGTCACCGAAGTGGAAAAGACATCGCGGCGCATCGCGGCGAGGTCGGGTTGCTTGTGGATTTTTCCCGTCTCGTCCATCTGGCCGCCGTAAACCGCCACGAGCCGGGCGAGATTGCTTGGATGGCCAACATTCATGGCGTTGGACAGCGAGTTGCGCGAGGGGCAAATTTTCTGGTAGTTGCCGGTCGCCAGAAATTTCGGGAACGCGTCGTTGTCGTTGACCGACGCGATGATTTTTTTCACGGCCAACCCCATCTCGCGCGCGACGACCGAGCCCATCATGTCGCCGAAGTTGCCGCTGGGAATGGAAAACACGATGGGTTCGCCGGGTTTTGCGAGGCGCGAGGCGGCGTAGAAATAATAAACGCTTTGCGGCAGAAGCCGGCCGATGTTGATCGAATTGGCGGACGAGAGTGGAATGTGGCTCAGTGCCGGATCGGCAAAGGCGCGTTTCACCATCGCCTGGCAGTCGTCGAATTTGCCATCAATGGCCACCGTGCGGACGTTGTCCTTCAGCGTGGTCATCAGCTTGCGCTGGCTGACGCTGACTTCGGCGAGCGGGAAGAGCACGATGACCTGGATGCCGGGAATTTTGTGGAAGGCATGTGCCACCGCCGCGCCGGTGTCGCCGCTGGTGGCGGTGAGAATGGTGAGTTGCTTGCCCTCCTCGGAGAGGAAGCGCCCAAAAAGCCGCGCCATCATCTGCGCGGCAAAATCCTTGAAGGACGCAGTCGGGCCCTGGTCCAGCCGCATCAGGTGGACGCGGCCGTAAATTTTCTCGATGGGGATGTCGAAATTGTAGGCCTCGCGGCACATCGCGGCGAAGTCGGCATCGGGGATCAGGCCGGCGGTGAATTTCGCCAGCACGCGAAAGGCGATTTCATGATAGGGCAGGCCGGCAAACGCGGCGATTTCCCCCGGCGTCAGGCGCGGGAATTTTTCGGGAAAATAAAGCCCGCGATCCGGTGCCTGGCCGGCGAGCAACGCCTCGCGCAAGTTGACGGCGGGTGATTGCCGGTTGGTGCTGTGAAAGAGAAGGGCGGGCATGATCTTTAGCCGCTAACAAACACGAATGAACACGAAAAACTCAGGCGCGAATTGCACAGGCCGATCCGGATTGGCATTGAATCCGCGCGAACCCGTGAAACCTCCGTCACGCCACGTTTCAATTCGTGTTGATGAGTGTTCATTCGTGGTTGAAGTTTATTCGAAATTTTCCACCCGGATCATCACGGGTTTGCCTTTGACCGCCGGCAGTTTGGCGATCTTGGCGAGCGCCTTGGCGGCGGTGCCGTTGGTCGCGTAGTGGAGCATGAAGATGAGCGGCACGCTTTCGCCTTCCTCGGCTTCCGGTTGGATGACGGAAGAGATGCCAATGTTCGCCTGGCCAAAAATGGTGGCGATCTTCGCCAAGACGCCTGGCTTGTCCACGACGTTCAGCCGCACGAAATACTGCGAAACAACCTCGCCAATCGGCGCGACCGCACCGGCGTGTTCGTGCGGCACGAAGGCGGGCAGGCGATCCTTGATGCCGGTTTTTAAATCCAGCACTGCGTCGCCGATGTCGCTCAACACGGAACTGGCGGTGGCGTCCTTGCCCGCGCCGCGACCATAGAACAGCGAATCGCCCACGATGTCGCCGCGCACGAAAACGGCGTTAAACACGCCGTTCACGCTGGCGAGCACGTGCGAATTCGGAATGAGCGTCGGGTAAACGGAAACCTGCACGTGGCTGGTGGCCTCCAGTTTTTTAACCGTGCCGATGAGTTTGATGGTGTAGCCGAGTTCGCCGGCGTATTTGATGTCCAGCGCGCTGACATGGCGGATGCCTTCGACATGCACCTTGCCCGGCTTGATCCAGAATCCATGCGCCAGCGAGGCGAGAATGCCGATCTTGTGGGCGGCGTCGTGGCCGTCAATGTCCAGATCGGGTGGCGTCTCGGCGTAGCCCAACCGCTGCGCGTCGGCAAGCACGGCGCCAAAATTCGCGCCTTCGAGCTTCATGCGCGTGAGGATGTAGTTGCAGGTGCCGTTGACGATCCCGTAAAGCGCCTGAATGCGGTTGCCCACAAAACCTTCGCGGAGCGATTTGATGATGGGAATGCCGCCGCAGACGCTGGCTTCGTAGTAAAGGTTGGTGCCGTATTTTTTGGCGGCGGCAAACAGCTCCTCGCCGTGGGCGGAGAGCAGCGCCTTGTTGGCGGTGACGACGGGCTTGCCGAGCTTCAGCGCGGCGAGAATGATTTCCCGGGCGACGGTGGTGCCGCCGATGAGTTCGGCCACGAGCTGCACTTGCGGGTCGAAAACCACTTCGCGCCAATCAGTCGTAAGCAGGGCTTGGGGGATGGCGGTGGCGCGTTTCTTGTTCAAGTCGCGCACGGCGATGCGGTGGACTTGAACGCGCGCGCCGATGCGGGAGGCGAGGAGCCGGCCGTTGTGCTGCAGCGCTTCGTAAACGCCGCTGCCGACCGTGCCGCCACCGATGATTCCGAGGTTGACCTGCTGCATAATTGAACGCACAGCTTGCCGCGAAACGGGGCAGGGGACAATTTAATTTTGAATGCCGGGCGGCTGGTGGGTGCATCTGGACACTGTCTTTGACTGGGTGCGGCCTTGGTAGTGGCACAGGCATCCTGCCGGTGAATTGCGTCCGCGTGGTCTGGCTGGCAGAAACACACCGGTAGGATGCCTGTGCCACTACGCTTCCGGCTGACGCCGAAACCGTTTCATCCCATACTTAAGGACAGTGTCCAGACGCACCTGCGGCTGGTGGGCCGGCTTGGGCGATTCGGGTTTCGCGCCGGAAAACGCAAGCCCGAATTGGAAACCAAGGCCACCGCCACCAACTGTCCGAGCTTTGCCAGCGCCGTTTCTTCCGGCGTGCATTCGTCGCGCGCCGGGCCGGGCCAGGAGATGGAGCAGTTGGGTATGCGGGTCGAGCCGGTGAAGCGTGCCGGTTTCTGATTGAAATTGCCCCAGGATCAAATGCAGGACCTCGGTCCACACCGTCCCGTGCGGCTCGCCGCTCTTGATCAGCGCCTGGATTTTATCGAAGGCCTCGGTCATTGGGCATTCGCCGGGGCTGGCTTGCCGGTCAAGGCCTGATAAACCGTTTCGGCCATCAGCCGGGCACCGGCGCGGTTCGGATGCACCGTGTCTGGAAACAAATTTTTCTTTCCCGCCAGCGGCGTGTTTAGATCAATGATGCTG
>JAJXXI010000380.1 GCA_021781185.1 bacterium | reverse complement strand
GTCGCCGAACGGCACATACGCGTCTTCACCCGGCGGGACGCTGTGCCGGCGCGGTTCCTTTTCCGGAATGCCGGCGACAACTTCGATGGAGCCGGTGTGTTTCCACAGCCGGGAAATACCGCTGGCCGGCAGCTTGCGCACGCTCACCACCACGGCCTCCGGCCCCAGCTCCGCATGAATTTGCGCCAGGGCCGCATTTGCGTTTTCCGCAACGATGGAAACGAATTTCATGGATGTTTGCCGGTGCTCCCGCCCTCATGGCTCCGGCGGCGTGGATGGAATGAAGTCATGGTTCGGGATGGGGAATCACCGCCGCATTTTGCACCTGCACCCGCGCGGGAATTTCCGCGTAGGAGAGCACCGCAAGGTCGTTGAAGGTGTTTTCAAAAAAACGGCGGAAGGCCAGGCGCAACTGCGGAGCGCACAGCACCACAGGCTGCTGGCCGGCGGAAATCATCTGCTGCACGAATTTGGTGAGCGCGTCCACCACGTGCCGCGCCAGCTTCGGATCCACGACCAGCGCCACGTCCGTCGGCGACTGGCGCACGCCCTGCGTCAACTGCGCCTCCAGTCGCGGATCAATCGTGATGGCCCTGAGTCCGCCGGTTTCGTTTTGGAACGGCTTGGTCAGTTGTGCGCCCAGCGCGCGGCGCGCGTGCTCGGAAAGTTCATCCGGATTTTTCGTGAACGCCGCGTAATCGCCCACCTTTTCCAGAATGCCCGCCAGATTGCGGATGGAAATGCCCTCGGCCAGCAGGTTTTGCAGGATGCGCTGCACCTGGCCCAGGCTCAATTGCGTGGGGATCAATTCATTCACCACGGCGGCGTGGGTTTGCTTGAGGTTGTCAATCAACGACTGCACGTCCTGGCGCGTGAGAATTTCGTGGCAATGCCGGCGCACCGTTTCCGAGAGATGCGTCACGAGCACCGAGGGGGCGTCCACCACGGTGAACCCGGAGATCTCGGCGTTCTTGCGTTCCACATCCGTCACCCAGGTCGCGGGCAGTTGGAACACGGGTTCAACCGTCGGGATGCCCTTGAGCGCGACCTTGCTGTTGGTGGCGTTCATGGCCAGCCAGTGGCCGGGCATGATCTGGCCCTGCGCCACGGGATTGCCTTTCAGCAAAAAGCGGTATTCGTTCGTGCCAAGCTGCAGGTTGTCGCGCAGACGGATCGGCGGAATCAACATGCCCATGTCGGACGCAAAATTGCGGCGCACGCCGGTGACGCGTTCCAGCAAATCACCCCCCTTCTTTGTGTCCGCCATCGCCACCAGGCCGTAGCCCAGTTCGATTTGGAGCGTATCCAGCGAGAGCAGATTCTCCAGTTTGTCGGCGGCCTTCGGATCGGCCGGAAACGTGGTCCCGGGCTTGGTTTCACCGGCTTTTCCTTGCATTCCACCGGCTGTCGCGGGCGTGGTGGCCGGCGATTGATCGGGCATTCCGTGGCGGTGCAGCGTGTAGGACAGCAGTCCCACAATGATCGCCATCGTGAGAAAGGGCAGGGTGGGCAGGCCGGGAACAATCGCCATCACGCCGAGCATGATCGCCAGAATCGTGAGCGCCTTGGGATAAAACAGAAGCTGGCGGCTCAATTCGCGGCCCAGATCATTTTTCGAGGTGGCGCGCGTCACCAAGATGCCCGCCGCCGTCGAGGTGATCAACGCGGGCACCTGCGAGACCAGGCCGTCGCCGATGGACAGAATGGTGAAATGCTGCAGCGCCTCGCTCATGGTCATGCCCCGTTGCAAGATGCCGATGGCGAAGCCGCCGATGATGTTGATCAGCGTGATGAGAATGGCCGCAATCGCGTCGCCGCGCACGAATTTGCTCGCGCCGTC
Organism: bacterium; assembly: GCA_021781185.1. GTDB lineage: Bacteria > Verrucomicrobiota > Verrucomicrobiia > Limisphaerales > UBA11358 > UBA11358. The sequence continues at coordinate 1,561 of JAJXXI010000380.1, read as the reverse complement.
CATCGCGCCGTAAAAATCCGCCTCCTCTTCGACCGCCCGGCGGCGGTTGCGCGCCTCGGTTTCGTTGATGAGGCCGGCATTCAATTCCGCATCCACGGCCATCTGTTTGCCGGGCATCGCATCCAAGGTGAAGCGGGCCGCGACTTCCGCAATGCGGCCGGCACCCTTGGTGATCACGATGAAATTGATGAGCACCAGAATCAGGAAGATGACCAGGCCGACGACATAATTGCCCTGCACGGCGAAATTGCCGAACGCCTGGATGATGTGCCCCGCGTAACCGTTGAGCAGGATCAGACGCGTGGTGGCGACGTTGAGCGCCAGCCGGTAAAGGGTGATGAACAGCAGCAGCGTCGGGAACCCGGTAAATTCTGCCGGGGTGCGCAGGTAAAGGATGACCAGCAAGGTCAGCAGCGAAAGCCCGATGCTGATGGTCAGCAACAGATCCAGCAGCACCGGCGGCACCGGCAGAATCAGCAGCAAAATCGTGCCAAACAGCGCGAAAACCAGCCACAAATCGCCGTAGCGCAGCAGCATTCGCATTCTGTCACTCAGGGTTCCCATGCGTTTATAAAAGTATTGTGGAGCGGCGAAACAGCGCGTTCCACGACCGTTTAGCAGGAACCTCGCCAACCGGGACGCGTGCGTGAAGCCGCGGCAGAAACGCGGAAATCTCGCGGGCGGCAATCGTCAAATTGTCCCCGGCGGCGGTTTATTCACCGGGCTGGTTCCGTTCCGCGTAGTAGCGGTAGCGGTTCACGCGGTAAACCCAGGCCAGGACTTCCGCCACGGCCGCGTAGAGGTTGGCCGGAATTTCGCCCCCGACCTTGGAATGCTTGAAGAGCATTCGCGCCAGCGGCTTGTTTTCCATGATCGGCACCTGATGACGCTGGGCGATTTCACGGATTTGCAGCGCGTTCAGGCGGATGCCCTTGGCCACGACTTTGGGCGCCCGCATTTTCTTGCGGTCATAGCGCAGGGCCACGGCGATATGGGTCGGATTGGTGACCACGACATCGGCCTGCGCCACTTCGGCCAGCGCCTTGGCCTTGCTGACCTTGCGTTTCCGCCGGCGGGCCGCCTTGATCTGCGAGTTGCCTTCGGAGTTTTTCATTTCCTCCTTCAACTCATCCTTGGTCATCATCATGTCCTGCTGATGCCGCCAGAACTGGTAACCATAATCCGCACCGGCGATGACCAGCAGCACCAGCCCGACCCGGAACAGAATGCGCAGACACGCATTGGCCAGAAATTCCGCCAGCCGGCCGACACTGACGGTCGAGGTGAAGACCGGGTCCTGCAGGATGCTTTTAACCTCCGACCAGGTGAGCGTGATGATGAACGTGAGCTTGAGGATCGCGAGGCCGGTGGGAACGAGCTTGTGCGCCGAGAACAGGCGTTGCAGGCCGGCGACCGGATCGAGCCGCTCCCAGTTGGGCGTGAGCGCCTCGGAGGCGGTGTTGAACCGGCTTTGAATGGCTCCGGCAACGAGTCCCGCCAGTCCGGCGCCGAGGACGATTGGCCCCGCGCATTTCAGCAGCAGCCAGGTGCCGGTGGCACC